>CAZJHF010000079.1:0-8591 GCA_964545505.1 uncultured Desulfobacterales bacterium
AGTGAAAAAACAGAAAGGAATCGCCTCTCGAATTATTGGATTTAGCGGGCATCGGGCTGCTTTTTTCGGATTACCATCACAAGATTCTATGCCGAGATCGGTTTATGTGCTTCATCAAAGGGCATTTGCAGTGCGCACCGAGGAATATAAGGTCAATATTCCCACAATGACAAAGAAAATTCCGGCACCGATTCGGATATAATTCGTAGGGATCACGCGGCTGATGCCAGCACCGAAGACAACGGCAATCAGCGAGCTGAGCACCAGGGCTCCCGCGGACCCTAAAAATACAGAAATGCGCGAATCGCAATCTGCTGAAAAACAAAAGGTTGCCAGTTGGGTCTTGTCTCCCAGCTCAGCCAGAAAAATTAAACCGAATGTGGTCAGCAATATTTTTATATCCATAGGACTCCTCACTGTCGTTCCAATTTTGGATTTTAGATTTTGGATTTTGGATTTAGCGATCGATCAAACAGCAGCGATTAGACTGCAGCAGTTTCAATCCACAATCCAAAATCCAAAATCCTGTTCACAATGCCCTGAGATATTCAGGCTTCAACGGAACCTTGCCTTCGAGCGCCTCGTCAATCAGCTGGAGGGTGGCCGGTTTTTCTTTTGGGAACCTGGCTCGAATTGGCAGGTAGTTTGAGGCGTGATTGGCATGGAAAAGGCCCCGGGTTAGATTTGTGCTGGCAATCATGGTTCTGAGCTCCGCCAGCATTTCCTGCGGCTCGATCAACCGAAATTGTCCGGACAGATAATCCTGATGAATAGGCGTTTCTGGGATGAGCATCAGGCTCAGTGCGCCCACATAGTCGGGATCAATTTCGGAAAGGACGCGTCCGGTTTCCTGGGCATGCACCTGGGAGCGCTCCGGACCGGCAATACCCAATAGCACCGTAACGGAAAGTTTAAAGCCGGCCATTTTGGCCTTGCGACCCATTTCAATCATCTGTGCGGCAGTTGCGCCTTTGTTTATCTTCTTTAAGGTCACGTCGTCACCGGTTTCAAGCCCCATATAAACGATACCGACACCATGGTCTTTAAGCGCCTTGAGCTCATCGATGCTTTTCATCTTTAAGGCTTTGGCATTGGCGTACAATCCAACCCGGGTTACCCAGGGCAGCTGTTTGTCGATTTCTTTAAGGATCCTAAGAAGTCTTTTTTGAGGAATAATGAGCGCATCGCCATCACATAAGAAAACCCGGCGCTGCCGCCGGCAGTGTTGGGCGGCAAAAGCAATGTCTTCCATAATCACGGAATCGGGTTTGATCCGAAAGCGTTCACCTTGGTAAGTTCCGCAAAATGTACATTTATTGCGCGAACAGCCAACCGTAACCTGCAGCAGTATGCTGTTGGCTTCGCTGGGAGGGCGAATGATATTGCCTTCATAGTGCATGGGGTTTTTATCCTGTCTGGTATTAATATCGACTGATTTTAAAATCAGTTCGATCTGGTTTTTTTAAACATTTTTCTGCTACCGTATCAACTTTATTCTTCAGGCGGCACCCGGAGGCGGGTCGTCTGATTCATCGCCAATACAGGTTTCTTCCAGCAGGTCATCCTTAAGATAGTCATAAAGGCTTCCGCGAAAAGAACACTTTATGGCCTCTTTTATTTTTTTAATCAAGTATTCGTTGATGGCTGCTTCACCATCAATTTTCAATCGAAATGCAATGAGTCGCTGTAGCTTTTTGTCCGGTTTGTCCCGATCCGGCACCATCCGCATGACCCGTTGAAATGTGGTCTGGAAGGCGCCGGTTTGTTCTTCAATTGAAATGATTTTATCCGCCATGATTTTATCTCCATGCAAGTTGCCCGTTTGCCGATTGAGCCAGTTGAGCTCGTTAAAAAGAAAAAAACTCATATTATGTTTGAGATGTATTTGCAATCCAACCGGTTAACGGGTAACGGGCTAACGGTACTACTGGTTGCCAAAGCCATTTTGTCCGCCACAGTCCGGGCAGGTCCAGGTAATGGCATTGCAGGACATTCCCCACATATTTTCATGCATGCACTCCTGACAAATACTAAATCCACATCGACACGTCCAGCAAAATGTAAATGTCATCCGGCAGCAAACGCAGTCGTAGGACCTATGGCGACGGCGTCGCCTGCGAGAGACGGATTTTGTGGTCGGCACTTTCATGATTGTTGTTTTAAATCTTTAATGCTATAGGATCCTTTAATCATTCCTGGCAGCCCTGTGTCGGGTAAATCGCGCTCAGTTTACATGCAAACCTACAGTGCTCAAAAAAATAATTCAATCCGTATTATATGTCAAATTTATCAAAATTTAATATCTGAATCCAGGCGGCAATTCCGATTAGCGTCGATTGATCAAATGCATCCAGAAGCTTAAGAGACCATGAAAGAAGAAAAAACCGTATATCTGATCGATGGCACCGCGTATATTCACCGGGCGTATCATGCGATAAGGGCATTATCCAATTCAAAGGGGCTTCCGACCAATGCAATATTCGGATTTACGCGGATGATGTTAAAGCTCATAGAAGATCGTCAACCGCAATATGCCGGCATGTTTTTTGATGCTAAGGGCCCAACCTTTCGCCATAAAATGTATGCCGAATACAAGGCCAATCGACCCCCGATGCCGGAGGATATGGCTGCTCAAATTCCCTATATTAAAGAAGTTACAGCAGCCTTGCAGTTTCCGATTGTCGAGATGCAGGGCTTTGAAGCCGATGACCTAATCGGAACATATGCCCGGCTTGCCGAAAAGAAAGGCTTTACAGTGGTTATGGTCACCGGTGACAAGGACTTCGTTCAACTGGTGACTGACCGGGCGATGATCTGGGATCCCATGAAGGACACGACCATCGATGCCGGATTTGTAAAGAAATCCTACGGTATCGAACCGCTCCAGATGATTGAGGTCATGGGGCTTGCCGGCGATACATCCGACAATGTTCCCGGGGTTCCGGGAATCGGTCAGAAAACAGCGCTGAATCTGATTCAAAACCATCACAGCATGGACAAGTTGTACGAAAGCGTTGATTCCATTACCGCCAAAAAGCAACGTGAGAATCTGATTCGGTATCGCGATCAGGCCTTCTTAAGCAGGGATCTGGTCAAGATTGACATTGATGCACCCATTTCCGCTGATCTGGCAGACTTTGAAATCGGTCCGGCGGATACCCAAGCGCTTTCAGCGTTGTTTCAGACCCTTGAGTTTCGGCAACTGCAGCACGCCCTTTCACAAAAAACCGATCTGAGCGACAAGGACTATCAGCCCATCTTAACAAAAGAGGCGCTTGACAGGCTGATCGTGCGCCTGAAGTCAGCCCGGATTTTTTCCCTGGATACCGAAACCACATCCCGAATACCGATGAAAGCCCGCCTGGTGGGGCTGTCCTTTGCCCTGCAGGCCAATGAAGCCTTTTACATTCCGTGCGGTCATGATTATATCGGCGCGCCGCAGCAGCTGCCCCTAAACGAAGTGTTAAACAAGCTCAAACCGATACTGGAAGATCCGACAATTAAAAAGATCGGTCAGAACATAAAATATGATTGGATCGTTTTAACCCGTCATGGCGTTAAGTTGGACGGCGTCATTTTTGACACCATGGTTGCCTCCTACCTGCTGAATCCTTCTAAAAGAGCTCACAATCTGGATCAGATTGCGTTGGATTTTTTGGGACATAAAACAATCCCGTATCAGGAAGTTGCCGGCAAAGGTAAAAATGCTTTAACGTTTAATCAGGTGCTCCTGGAAAAAGCAGTGCCTTATGCCTGCGAGGATGCCGACATCACTCTGATGGCCAGAGATGTCCTGATGCCACAAATACAGGAGATTGATCTGCAGCATCTGATGGAAAACGTGGAGATGCCCCTGGTGCCTGTGCTGCTGAACATGGAAATGATGGGTACATGCGTCGATATCGACCGCCTGCATGAGCTGTCCAAATCCTTTGCACATCAGCTTGAAGCGTTGGAAGGCAGTATTTACGGTCTTGCCGGTGAAGAATTTAACATTAACTCTTCCAAACAACTGGGCAATATTCTGTTCAACAAACTGCAGTTGCCGGTATTGAAAAAAACCAAAAAGAAAACCGGATATTCTACCGATGTGGATGTCTTGACCCGTCTGGCTGAAGAACATGAAATGCCGGCTCTGGTATTAAAACATCGCACACTGTCAAAATTAAAATCCACATACGCCGACGCCCTGGTTGATCTGGTGAACCCTGAGACCGGCCGCATTCATACGTCTTTTAATCAAACGGTAACGGCCACCGGGCGCTTGAGCAGCTCAGACCCGAATTTGCAGAATATTCCCATTCGTAGCGCAGAAGGCATGGAGATCCGCCGGGCTTTTGTACCCTGTAAAGGCTGGAAACTGGTTTCCGCGGATTATTCCCAGGTGGAATTACGAATTTTGGCCCACTATTCTGACGACCGGATTCTGATCAAGGCGTTTTTGGAAGATGAAGACATCCATGCGCGCACCGCCAGCGAGGTTTTCCAGGTATCGCCATCAGAGGTTACCGATGAGCTCCGACGGCAGGCCAAGGCGATCAATTTCGGCATCATATATGGTATGAGTGCCTTTGGACTTTCCAAACAGCTCAATATCGGGCAAAAGATGGCCCAGACCTATATCGATAATTATTTTGCCCGTTACAAAGGTGTGAAAGCATTTACCGATGAAACGCTTACAGCGGCCCATCAGTCCAAACGAACCAGCACCCTTTTGGGGCGTATCCGTCTATTGCCGGATATTGACAGTCGTAACAGGGTCGTGCGGCAGGCTGCTGAGCGGACGGCAATTAATACGCCGATTCAGGGTTCCGCTGCAGATCTGATTAAACTGGCCATGCTCAATGTGGCGGGCGCAATCCAAGAAAAGAAACTGGAATCTGCCATGCTGCTCAGCGTTCATGATGAGCTTATCTTCGAGGTACCACCGTATGAGCTGGATACCCTGCAGACACTGGTGAAAGAAATAATGGAAGGTGTCTGGGAATTAAAAGTGCCGCTCAAAGTGAACCTGGCTGTGGGCGACAACTGGGCAGAAGCCCACTGAAACGTTTACCCGGCAGCGATTACGCTTCAGGATCATCTGAAGGCAAAGGGTTTGCGCGACCTTTGACCGTGTCGTGGACGGTGTCGTAAATGTTCTTAAACGAATCCGTAAAACCGGCCGGCGATATGCGACCGCCTTCTATGAATTTGACGACTATTTCTTTGGCCGCGCGTAATACCTGTTCATCGATAGAAGCCATTGCTTTCTCCCCTTTGAATGAAAATTAATGCGAAGTTTATATTATATTTAACGACAGCACCTTAACCTAACTGGTTGATTCATTAAAATTTTCTATCTTATGCCACAGACTGCTGGCGGCCGGCAGCATTGCGGCAGGCCCATAACACCTATCCCGGGGTATCGGTAATTTGACAACACCAAAATTATTATTTATTTAACATCATCGATAAGATCAACCGATTTTGTAACGACCTTCGATGCTGTCCCGACCTTACGGATACCGGAAAGCGGATGCAGGAGACATGATAACCATGATGATTCACATTTTAAAATCCACACACAATCGGCTGTCTTTGTTTTTGCTTACGGTTTTAATGGGTCTTTTCGGCCTGGTATACATGGGGTGTTCCTATCGGGAAACCGTGGATAAAACCACAAAGACCGTAACAAAAACCACACAGAAAATTAAGCGCAACATACGGTTTTCAGATGATGACCTTCAACGGATGGCGACTGTCATTGGCTTTGAGAATAAATCGCTATATCGTGCCAAAGATTTCACCCAACTTTTTCGCAAGGGCATTCCCGAATACCTGAACAATGAATGTGATGATGCCAGCGTGCCAAATTCGGATTCAGATCAAAATTTAGAAGGATTTCAGCAACTGCCATTATTGGAAAATGGCCAGATTGATAATTATGCCCTGGCGCTGATCGGCAGGCAGTTGGGCTTAAACGCCATCATTACCGGCAGCCTGAATGATATTGGTATTCTGGATGAACTGCGGGGCATGATCTGGAAAGATACGCATCATCTGATTCAAATTTTGGTCAGTGTCGAGGCATTCGATACCGAAAGCGGCAGTAAAATTTTGGATCAAAGCTTCAGCCGCAAAGTTGAAATTGAAGAATTGGACTATGAGTTGATGCGCTCGGAAGGCAAAATGATACTGCCCGATTTAAACGAAACCCTGTCAGACCTGCTTGCAGAAATTGGTGAAACCATTTGCTGGGCAATCGAAGATCAACCCTGGAATGGTTTTGTCATCGCCGTTGAGGATGATACCCTTACGTTATCCTCAGGGAGCGCTGCAGGCCTGGCACCGGGGGATGAGTTTGACGTTTTCGATACCAGCAGGGTTCTAAAGGGGCTCTCCGGCCAGCGCTATTTTGTTCACGGCCAAAAAATTGGTGAAATCAAAATTACCGAGGTTGAAGCCGATAAGGCCAGGGCGGTCATTGTGACCAACAGGGGGATTAAGCCCGGCAGCTCCGTAAGAGTGAAGTAATTCACTCGGTTGAGCCGGTTTGCCCGTTGACCCGTTGCGCCCGGATAATTTTTTTTACCACAGAGAGCACAGAGTTCACTGAGATTGAGTAGAGGTGAAGGGCCAAGATTAAATGATATTTTTTATGCTTTTCTCTGTGTGCTCTGCGGGCTCTGTGGTGGATAGTACTTACAAAATATTTAGCTCACTGTCTGGTTGTAATGCATCCCTAAAAGCCTGAATCTTCTGCAACGCTTCTGATTCTGTTGCAATGTGATTGATTGATTTGCGAAATTGGCTGCTGTTTCGAAGGCCTTTGGCAAACCAGCACAAACGGCTGCGCATCATCCGACAGGCAATATCCTCACCAAAATATTTCACAGACGCCCTTAGATACCGTCGCATAATATCGAATCGCTTGTCCAGATCGACATCGGGTTCAGCCTCCCCGCACATGCGGGCGCGCACATGGGAAAAAATCCATGGATTCCCGATCGCCATTCTGCCGATCATAATCGCATCGCATCCGGTCTGGTTCAACATGGCCACAGCATCCCCGGCACTGAATATATCACCGTTGCCAATTACCGGAACGGCCACACGTTTTTTCACTTCTTTGATAATGTGCCAGTCTGCTTGACCGCTAAACCCCTGGGTGGCCGTGCGGGGATGAATGGCAATTGCATCGACACCGCAGGACTCAGCGATTTGGGCAATTTCAAATGCCTGTGCGCCCGTCGCATCCCAACCGCTGCGCAACTTAACGGTAAGCGGTATGGCCACTGCTTTGCGCACGGAGCCAATCACAGCCTTTGCGGTTTCGGGCTCTCTCATCAACGCCACCCCGGAGCCGGTTTTGGTAATTTTTCGAACCGCACAGCCAAAATTAATGTCAATAATATCCGCACCTGCGGCTTCCACCAAACGGGCCGCCTCTGCCATGATCTCCGGTTGTGAGCCGAATATCTGTACCGACAACGGTTTTTCCTCCGGTCGGCTATCGAGCAACTGTCGGGTTCTGTGTGAGCCGTTGACTAATCCATGGGCGCTGACCATTTCAGAGCAGACCAGTGCACAGCCCGCTTCCTTGGCGATCAGCCGAAAAGGCAAATTGGTGATTCCGGCCAGGGGCGCCAGAATGGTTTTATTTTCAAGCTCTACCGATCCAATGTTCATTTGTAACACGTCAGTTGTTTGTTGTCTGTTGTCCGTGGTAAAACAATTTCGAATTTATAGCATTAAACCGGCCAACGGACAACTGACTACGGACGACGGGTTTATTTTGAGGTGGGGTTGGCATAGCAGAACAGACAATCATGGTAGCAGGGGTGCTGGCGGTAGTCACCTATATCCACAGATATTTTACAACCGCACCCTTTGTTAATGCGTTGGCCGCTGTCCTGCTTAAATGAAAGCCTTCCTCCAAAGAGGGTAACGAACACGTCATTGGGGACGCAGGATGCCCGGGTGACGGATGTACTTTGCGGCAATTGATCCAGGACCTCTTTTTCACAGCACAGCATCAATTGTATATTTTCAGATGCCAGAATCTGCTCCATTTTATGGATATTATGCAGCTTGTTTTTCAGGGGTGGATCCCAAAAAGAGAAGTCCGAGCGATTAACAAGACGTCTTTCAATTTTAGAATAAGGATCCATAAAACTGGAAATGCAACGCCTGATCCCGGCCGCGGCCGCTTTTGCAGCGATGTGTCTCAGATCACCGAGATTATCGTAAAGCCTGTCTTTACCCGTTTTGTAAAAACAGATGGGATCAAAGCGCCAGTTGATCGCCGAGGCGCCGAATTGGTCGCCAAGATGTCTGATCTGATCCAGGCGGACGTCCAACGGGGGAACCCGGGGCTCAAGCTGAGGGATTGCCGAATTGATGGTAAAGTTGAAAAAAAGATGATAGCCGTCTTTTTGCAGTTTTTTGCCATAGTCGTGCTTTAAAAATGGGCCGAAATCTTTGGACCAGAAAACGATTGTGTGCACATCTGCCGCAGTGGCGGGGACCTCTTTGACTTTCCGGTTGAACGGATTGACCACTTCAAAAACACCGCGACCGATACGCTCCATAAACCAGGGCATGTAAAA
>CAZJHF010000079.1:8601-12174 GCA_964545505.1 uncultured Desulfobacterales bacterium
TCGGTTCGTCTGGACGCAGAGATGACGATTTTGGATTCTGGGTTCAACTTTATTCTTAAGGTTTCGGGTGTCGGGTTTCAGGTGTCAGGGTTGTTGAGATGGGCTGACACCTGACATCTGAACACTGAAACCTAAGTCTTACGCTTGAGGTCGTCTAACGATATAACCTTGGCACTTTTGTCTGTAGTTGCGCGCTTCGGGTGTGAGGAACCGGTTTTAGAATTTTCAGGTGAATCTGATGTTTGTGGCTCGGTCGGGATTTCCACTTTCTCCAGGCGCATTTTTTTGCCGTTCATGGTAAACTCGGTGCCGCTGATATACACGTCTTTCAGGATCCAGGTTACGACCTGCAGCGGGACTTGCAATAAAAGTAACTTAACGTGGTACCAGTCTTTTTTTGAATCCGATAAAATGCCTTCAATACGTGCAAATGTGAGTGGCTTATCTTCAAAGTATATCAATACTAAATCATTTTCTGTGGTCATTCAACGCTTCCTATCACAGGTTCAATTGAGGTTTCGGGTGTCCAGCCTTCGCTTTGAAAGCTACGGCCTGGCAAGCAGGTGTCAGGTTTCAGGAACGGTGAGAAGGGCCGACACCTGAACACTGACACCTGAAACCTTTTATTTTAATGCCCAGGTGATCAGACCCATATATGACTTGCTACACGCTGTCTGTTGAACTAGGGAATTGATTTGCGTGTTCCGATCGTTAGATCATGCAGCGGCAGTAGAATATCGGCCATCTCCTTGATTTTTTGAATGGAATCATAAGCCTCTGTCAGATCAATATGGACACCGGGAGCAATCGCGGGTCCGGCTGATGGAAAATTTTTGTCATTGCAACAAAAACCGGTGATAACGGCGCGGCCTTCGGCGGTGTTAACCGCCACCGACTGCCCGCCGACCGTATGCCCCGGTGACAGGATGACATCAATACCATCGGTGATATTGACATCACCGTCGATTTCGACCACATTGACATCATCCAGAATGTCCGGATAGTAACGATGATCGACCGGATGGGGCTCCTTTAAAAAGGCGTACTCCTTTTTCTGGACATACACATCGGCATTGGTGCACTTATAATCGTTTTCGCAATGATCATTGTGCAGATGGGTGTGGATAATGATGTCGATGTCTTCAGGCTCGAGTGCCAGGGTTGTGAGGGCCTCTTCAAACTCCAGTATTTTAAACCCGCATTGCTCTTCGGCACCTTCCGGCACCATAAACTGCTCCAGGCCGGTGTCGATTAAGATGTTTTTATCACCACCCTTAAGATAAAAAACGTATATCGGCAGATAGATACGTTTGCCATAATCCCGTAAGTAAGTCATGACGCCCTGATCGGTTTCGTTGATGCCCACAACCAGCGGATGGATGGTGTACTGTTGCATCTCAGCCTCCTGCCCGGTTAGACAGATAAATCCATGTAAATTCTGATTCAATGCCAGCGCTGCAAAACGCTTACCGAAAACTGTGGGAAGCCCTTCAATAAAGGATTTTCAACAGATGTTCAAGAGTAAAACCATTTTGCCTCAAAATCAAGCACTCGCGTCATGACGGTTGATGTCATTTTTTTTGACTTTCCGCCAAAACCACAATACAATACAATATAATAAATCCGATCATTTACATCAAGGAGCGTTACATGAAATCAACACCCGCGATGACCACCCTATTCAGCTGCTTTTTAGCAGCCATTCTTGTTTTCGGCTTGCCGAATAGCCTTATCGCTCAGAATAAGGCCACAACCCAGAGTCGGACAGCCCAAAGGCCATCCGCACCGGTAAAAAAAGATGCCCAATACTGGTTTGATAAGGGAGCCCTTGTTTCCACTTACGGTAACAATGAAGCCGCCGTTCAATATTTCCATAAAGCCATCGTGCTGAATCCGGATTTCAGCAGGGCATATTTTTCACAGGGCGTATCATACGGTCAGCTGGGACAGTACCAGAAAGCGGTTGCGCAAATTAATATGGCCCTTCAGAAGGAGCCGCAAAGTGGCCTGTACTATTATGGCAGGGGGCGGGTGTACCTGCTCTGGGGCGACAAGCAAAAGGCTATGGCTGATTTCAGAAAAGCAGCTGATCTCGGCAACGAAGACGCCATTGACTATTTGGAATATATCAGCGAAGATAAACACTAAATGAACCTTAACACCATATGATAACCTTTTATGATCTCGCCATTTGGCGGGATTTTTTTTTGCTAAAATAGACACCGAATTCGCAACGGCCTTCTGTGCATTGTCTTAATTTCAATTTTATTGACAATCGAGGCAGCTGTTTTACGTATTAAGTTTGTGTTTGCGCAACTACGAATACCGGTTAAAATTCAGCAACCTGAAAGGAGGCTGAGATGGCGCATTACCACTGCAATTGCACATTTGTTCCGCCGCAGGTTTTGGAAAATCTGGCTCGGGTCGGTGTGGACAATGCCCGATTGAGCATTCAGCAGAGTAAAATCAGCCGCACAAAGCGTGCGGACAAACGCATCGATATGAAAGCCTTTATAGGTGCCAAAACCAGGGCCAGGGCCAAACGCAAGGTTTATGACTGCCAGAATAAATGGGAGCAGCGTGTCAAGCTGGTCCGGGGTGAAGGTAAACCGGCTAGCGGTGACAAAGATGCCGACAGGGTTTACACGTTTGCCGGCAAAGTTCGTGACTATTTCAGCAAAGTGCTCAAGCGCAACTCCATTGATAACAAGGGCATGGATTTGATTCTCAATGTACATTTCGGGCAGGATTACATGAATGCATATTGGGACGGGGATGAAATGACCTTTGGTGACGGCGACGGTGAAGTATTCATCAGTTTTACCCGCTCGCTGGAGGTTGTAGCCCATGAATTGGCCCATGGCGTCACCCAGTTTAGCGCCGATTTAGAGTATTTCAGCCAGTCCGGGGCATTGAACGAACATTTTTCAGATGTTTTCGGCAGTGCCATCACGCAGCACGCCCTCAAACAGGACACCGGCCAGGCGGACTGGCTGGTGGGCGACGAAATCATGGGACCGGATCTTTACGGGGAGGCGCTGCGTTCCATGCAGGCACCGGGCACGGCTTACGACAATAAACTTCTCGGAAAAGACCCACAACCGGCACACATGAACGACTACTATACCGCTGATGATGACAACCAGGGGGTTCACATCAACAGCGGTATCCCCAACCGTGCCTTCTATCTGGTTGCCATGGAAATCGGCACCGATAAGGCGGCCCTTATCTGGTACCATGCGCTCCAGAAGCTATGGACAACAGCCAAATTTAATGATGCTGTGGACGTTCTTGTTGATTCGGCCAGAATCCTGACCCGGCAAAAACAGGTGCCCGTTGGTTCAACCCAGCAAGTGAGGGCGGCATTCAGAGATGTAGGGCTGCCAACATAGGTTGAGGGTTCAGAGGTTCCCGGCTTCGCTTTAGCAAGCTTCCGGCTTCGCTCTTACGATCTATGCCGCGACAAGTCGCCGCGGCAAGCAGGGTTGTGGGTTCCCTCCGTCGCTAAAGCTATGGAGGGCAAGCAGGGTTGCGGAGTTGCCCGTATCCAATGGTTTCAGGTGTCAGGTGTCA
>CAZJHF010000080.1:0-12168 GCA_964545505.1 uncultured Desulfobacterales bacterium
ACATGCCAGGCAGCGTTGGGCTTCGGCAATTGCCTGTTCTTCTGAATACCCTAACGCCACCTCGCAAAAACTGCTTAAACTTTCCTCCCTTGACACAACCGGCATGGATAGTCGCGGTTTGGGAACTCGCTCTGCTTCGGTCAGGGGCCGCTCGGAAATTGGCATCTGAACCTGATTTGGGATGGGCCCGTTTAACGATTGGCCATTTATATCATCCGCGGCATTGACATCATTCGGCCGCTGGTTGAGTTGATGCGCCTTTGAGTCGAGCGGGTTAAGATACCGATCGATGCATTCAGCAGCGTGTTTACCGCTGGCAATGGCTTCGATGACTGTTTTGGGTCCATAAAGCGCATCTCCCCCGGCAAACACCCACGGTATGCTGGTTTGCAGCGTTTCCGGATCTGCTTGAATTCCGCCTTGGGGAGAACGGAGAATTTTTTCCGCCTCTAAAAATTTCATTTCGGCGCGCTGGCCGATGGCAATCATTACGGCTTCGGCTTCCAGAGTATGGAGCTCGTTTTCATCATACTGAGGATTGAAATTGCACTGATCGTCAAAAACACAAGTACACCGTTTGAATTCAATTTTGGTAAATTTGTTGTTTTTGCCCAAGAAACGATTCGGCCCAAAACAATTGACAATTTCCACACCGGCTTCCAGGGCCTCTTTAATCTCGTCATCGCGCGCCGGCATTTCTTCGCGGGTTTCAAGACAAACCATGGTAACCGCTTTTGATCCCAAGCGTCTGGCAGTCAGGGCCACATCGATGGCGACATTACCCCCGCCTACAACGATGAGCTTTTTAGCAACAGATACCTTTTTGCCCAACGCCACATCGCGTAAAAAAGACACCCCATCAAAAACGCCGGAGAGGTTTTCTCCGACGACCCCGAGTCTGCGGCTGCCGTGCAAACCGGTGGCCAGAAAAAGTGCTGAGATTCCCTTCGATCTCAGCGTCCGGATACTAAAGTCTTTGCCCAAAGTCATGCCTGTCTTGATTTCAACGCCCATTTCCTCAATGACACTGATTTCCGCTTTCAGAATATCCCTGGGAAGACGATAGGATGGAATGCCCACTGCCATCATGCCACCGGCAACAGGGAGCTTTTCAAAAACCGTCACCTTATAATTTTTTAGCGCCAGATCGTGCGCTGCTGTCAGCCCGGCCGGGCCTGCGCCAACAATCGCTATTCGTTTGGCATCGACAGCTGGCGGTGGTCTATTAATTTTTTTGCGCTTCGACGTGTTGGTCTTTTTGAGTTCCCAATCGGCAATAAACCGTTTAAGCTGCCGAATGGCCACCGGCTCGTCTACTTCGTTACGACGGCAATTGATTTCGCAGGGATGGGTGCATATCCGGCCGCAGATGCCGGGAAAAGGGATGGCTTCCCGCACCAGATCCAGTGCTTCTTGAAAACGCCCCTGCGCGATAAGCGCCACATAGCCCTGAACATGGATCCCCGCCGGGCAAGCATGCGCGCAGGGCGCAAGGCCCATTTTATCAATGACGGCAGACTGGGGCTGAGGGCCATCTCTGAGATAGATGGCTTTGTGATCATTTCCAAGCACCTGCACCGGACAGACCTCGAGGCAATCTCCGCAGCTCGTGCATCGGTTTAAATCGACATATCGCGGCCGCATCTGAAGTTGGACCTTGAACGCATCTCTGGTATTCTCAACGCTTTTTAACGCGGTGTGGGTCAACAGATGAATACGGGGATGTTTGGCAGCGGCCAGAGCGTGTACACTCGAAGTATAGTGCGGGGGGGTGGAGACCGGATCGTCTCCAATGAAAGGTGAAATTTCTGTCAAAAGGACTTCAATTCCGGTTTCGGCCAGATCCAGGGCTGCTTGGAGCCCTGCAGGGCTTCCACCAAAAATAAGAACGCCTGGGTTCACAGAAGCTTTCCTCCTTCGTCATGGCTTCCGGACTTACAACACGTTGTTGCCTTGGTAGCGCAAACCTTTTTTGAAACCAGCCTCAAAAGCGTTTAAATTGACCTCTACGGTCTTGGGGGGCACGGCGTCGGCCACAGATTGCTGCATGGCCGATTTGCTGACCGCTCCGATGATGGCGGTCCAGAGCCCCAACATAACAGTATTGGCCGCCCGTGAATTGCCCAATTCTTCCGCAATTTGGGTCGCTGGAATCCCATAGGTTTTCAGATCCTGGCGGTGATCCGGAGATAATGTTACCAGCCCGTCGTCAATTAACAGGGTTGCGCCGGTAGCCTGTTTGGGAACGTATTTGGTATAAGCCTCCTGGGACATAATGATCGCGTTTGTGGGTTCAATCAGATGTGGATGATGAATCGGATCACTGGCGATGACCACTTGAGAGCCGGCCGCACCACCCCTTGCCTCCGGGCCATAGCTCTGTGTAAAGCAGGCCTCCAACTTGTCATAAATTGTTGCCGCCTGGCCAATAATTCGACCGGCACTCACGATACCCTGCCCCCCAAATCCGCCCAGCTGAACTTCGGTTCGGCGGATACTGCCGGTCCGTTTCGGTATTTGAGATCGTTCATCCAGCGTCTTTTTTGCCGCCTGCCAGCGTTCCTTGGCAATCTGCGCTTGTTCGTCGATGGCGGTCTGAAAATCCGGTTTGTGTTCGTCACTGAAAACACCTTCAACGATTTCAACAATAGCGCCCTCTTTATCGACTTTAATGGCGGCATCTTTAGGGTGCGTGCCGTGAGCGACCTTCCCAATCTTTTGGTAATGTTTCATGAGCTCCAAACCCCGTCGCCTGAGTTTCTCGGGATCCAATCCGCGACCTTCTGGATTCCAACGGGCATAAGACGTGGAACACGGGGCAATCACTTCAACAAAGCTATATCCGGGATACATCATGGCCTCGCGCAAGGTCCACTCCAGTCGCCGGGCATGGATGACGGTCCAACGGGCCAAAAAAGATGCCCCACTGGCTGCCGCCAGATAGGGCAGGTTAAATGGATACTCAAAATTGCCGTACTGGGCGGTAACCGCCCTGGCACCGTGCGGCGTCGTTGGTCCCACCTGACCGCCGGTCATGCCGTAGTTAAAATTGTTGACGCAAATCACGCTAATGTCCAAGTTTCGTCGCGCAGCATGGATAAAATGATTGCCGCCGATACCGGCGATATCGCCATCTCCAGAAATAACGACAACTTTCAACTCGGGATTGGCAAGTTTAAGACCGGTTGCAAACGGAATGGCTCGTCCATGGGTGGTGTGAAAGGAATCCAGGCGAACGTACCCGGCAATACGACCAGTGCAGCCGATACCCGATACCACAGACACCTTGTCCAGATCCCAGCCCTGGTTCGATTCGAGCCATTGGAGAGCGCCAATAAAAGTCGTCAGAGCCGTACCTAAACCGCAGCCCTGACACCAAATGTGCGGCAACCGCTCGCCCCTTAACAGCCCATCCATGGGATGCAGCCCGGTAACCCAGTCGCTATAACCAACAGATTCGGTTCCAGAGTGCTCGAATTGACCCTCATCGTTCAAGTCAAGATCAGCCATGATGCCTAACTCCTATTTGAAAGGCTCAGCCCACTCCGGACCGGGCGGTATCAGGCTTGCCCGCGGCAGTGCGCAGAGCACTTAGAACCTGCTGAGGTTCCAATATGTCTCCTCCCAATCGATTCACTCCGATGACGCGTGCTTGGCCGGCCGCACATCTTTCCACCTCGCGCAAAATTTGGCCATCGTTAATTTCGGGCACTACAAACGCGCGGATCTTTTTGGCCAATGCCCTGATGCGTTCTTCCGGAAATGGCCATACAGTGATAAGCCGTAGGTAACCGATTCGAAACCCTTCCTTTCGGGCTTGCTCAATCGGCCATAATGAGGTGCGCGCTGATATGCCGTAGGATACAACGATGATCTCGGCGTCCTCCAGATAACGTTCCTCTACCTGGATAATCTCATCACGATGCGAGCGAATTTTTCTGACCAGCCGCTTGATGTTCCATTCACTGGCCTCGGCATTCATGGCCGGATATCCGCGCTGGTCATGTGTCAAACCGGTAACATGGAAACGAAATCCCTCACCGGCAATGGCCATGGGGGCGACATCACCATCGTCGCAGGACTCAGGATCGCGATAGATTCGAAAATGATCCGGCTCCACATCTCCTTTGCGAACCAGGGGCCGCTGGACGAGCTCAATTTCTTCCGGCGGCGGTATGATGACCTTTTCGGTCATGTGGCCCACTTCTGCGTCGGTCATGACCAGAACCGGTGTGCGAAATTTCTCAGCAAGATTAAAAGCTCGTATGGTCAGATCGAAAAGATCTTGTGGGGAGTTGGGTGATAAGGCGATGATTTCGTAATCGCCGTGGGAACCCCAGCGGGCCTGCATCATATCTTGTTGCCCCACCAAAGTGGGTAATCCGGTGGAAGGCCCCCCGCGTTGTACATTGACCAGCACACATGGGGTTTCCAGCATAATCCCCAGACCAAGATTCTCCATCATTAAAGAAAATCCGGGCCCACTGGTGGAGGTCATTGATTTAGCGCCTGACCATGAAGCGCCTAATATAGCATTCATCGAGGCCAATTCATCTTCCATTTGAATGTAAATGCCGCCGACCTGCGGTAGTCGCGTAGACATCCTTTCGGCGACCTCGGTGGCGGGGGTGATGGGATAACCGGCAAAAAAGCGGCATCCGGCCATGATCGCCCCTTCGGCGGCGGCATAATCCCCTAATAGGAAATGCTCGCCAATTAATAGGCCTTCATGTGAATGCATGGATTGCATTTGATCTATGGCTCTTTTTCTTCCTTTTTCTCCGCGGATTTCTCACTGTTTTCAACATATATGGCAAAGTCCGGACAAAGCAACGTGCACAGACCACAATTTGAGCAAGCTTCTGCATCAACTACTTCGGGTGGATGGTACCCTTTGGCATTGGTTTGCTTAGACATCACCAAAACAGTGCGCGGACAGAACTCAACGCAAAAACCACAGCCTTTGCAGCGCTCTTCAATGATGTGGATAATACCATGGGGAATCTGAATTTGATCTTGGTCTAACGGTTGGCGCCAAAATTTCATGATGGCTCCTGAAATTTTGATGAAAGCGTCTGAGGGTTTATGGGTAACATCACGTTGCCATACTTGGCAAGCTGCCTGCATTGATATGAATACCCAAAAGGCCACTGGGGTTGTATCCCAGAAATAATTACCAAAATAAGAGCCGGGCATATCATTTTCTGAAAGACGCTATGAATTGCAAGGTGCCGGTGCCCCGATATTTGGGATTTGATCCCCGCCATGGGTTGAGCCGAAAGCTTCGGTGCCCATCATCCCAAATATCGGGGCACTGCGCAGCCCGCGAGGCAACAATCGGCATATCGCCTTTCAGAAAATAACATGCCCGTCCGGAAAAATTAACGCAGTCCGCTCCTGATCGAGCGCCATTTTGATCCGAACGGTATTGTAAGTTATTTCTGGGGCACAACACTAGAATAATTGTATACCACAATTGGGTACAAATGTCATCGCTGTTTACAAAGGGGCCTGGCTGCTGCCTTTGTTTTTTAGAATGACGTCGACATTTGGCTGTCATGGTACCTAAAAACGGCACTTCAGACGGACGAATGCATGCTTTCAGTTTGGTGCAGTCAATTTATTTTATTCGATGTCAGTGCGTAAATTACTTTTCCCCATCTTTAAAAACCCATAAAGATTTGGCAGCACGGGGATCCTGCTTTGACAACAATGGGTTTTTTTTACTATGCTTATGATATCATCCAGCTTGCATGCCACCGATTGAATTCATTACACGAGCGCCTGCCGGCACATCCTATAGACTGGAGGGTATCAGCACCTTGAAAAGATTTCTGCTTACAGCAGCCATAGCGCTATTGCTGATGATGGGTGGCATCACCGCCTTTTTCCTGCATTTGCGGCACTATGCTGAAACACCTGCTCGCGAGGAATCCGGTAATACGGTGATTATCATTCCCGCCGGTCAATCATTTAACGTCACAACCGACGTGCTTGCCAAAGCCCATATTATTGAAGATCCATATAAATTTAAAATAGTTGCCCGTCTGAAAAGATATGATAAAAAGCTCCAGGCCGGCGAATATGTGCTGTCAGCAACCCTGTCGCCAAAACAGATTTTGCGGAAAATGGTTAGCGGAGAGGTCAAGCTGTACAAGCTCACCGTGCCTGAAGGACTCAATCTCTACCAGATTGCCGAGCTGGTGGATCAGAGCGGTTTGGCATCCAAAAACGACTTTATTGCGGCGGCCACCAGCACCGAATTTGCACATCAACAGGGTTTGAATGCCGACACCTTCGAAGGTTACCTGTTTCCGGAAACCTATTTTTTCCCAAAAAACGCACCTGTCAAAACGATTATATCCACCATGATCGACCGCTTTCGACAAATATTTAGTGCCAACTGGCAAAAAAGAGCCGAACAGCTGGGTTTTTCCAGCCACCAAATTGTCATTCTGGCATCGATCATCGAGAAAGAAACCGGTGCCCCTTTGGAGCGCCCTTTGATTTCCTCGGTATTTCATAACCGCTTAAACAGGAAAATGCGTCTGGAATCTGATCCAACGGTTATTTATGGATTAGAAAATTTTGACGGCAACCTGAAGCGCAAACATCTTGAAACCCCCACACCGTATAATACTTACAAACGCAGCGGCCTGCCGACCGGCCCCATCGCCAACCCCGGCAAAGATTCACTGGAAGCTGCCCTGTATCCGGCCGACACAAAATTCATTTATTTTGTATCTAAAAAAGACCATACCCATCAATTTTCCACAAATTTCAAAGACCATCAGCGCGCTGTCCAAAAATACCAGCTGCGGCGTCGTTAGCTGAGAGCACCCGGATATAAAAAAGGTGTTTGCCGCCGCATGGGCCTCGTGCGTCCGATCGATTAAAAAACGGTTTAAAATCCAGCAGCTTGACATTGTGCCCGGCAGAAGCTAGCTTATAGCAGCTTGTAATACCACCCGATACGATTTGATGGGCCCGTTCAGGAGGATGACATGACACATGCAGACAAAAATCGGTTTAAGACGATCATCGATCTCGAAAAACTAAACCGCTTCAATGCGGAGGGGTGTCCGGCCTGCGGGCGAAAATTTACCCTGGGCGAACCGGTGGTGATGGCCTGCGGCGCATGGGAAGGCGAGCCTAAATATGTACATGAAAATGAAGCCACATTTGATGCTGCTACGTCAACTTACATCGAGAATCGTTGCTATGCGTCTCGCAAGGGATAAGGTATTGCCGCCATCCCCCCTTCACTGATAAAACTGCCGGGTCACTCATCGTGCCTTATGCCATCGGTATGACCCACCATTTGGAATTCCCAAACAGAAACCGGCGCAATTACGGGACTTTACCATAAGCGGGCTGTCGCTGCCGGTTACATCTTAAGTTTTTCCCCTCACGTGCCGATATAAATCGAGTAAATCTGTGAATTTGGCCTGCGGTCTCCAGCGATTCTTCAAAGATTAAAGACCGGTGCATACGCGCTGAATTATACACAATTACGGAAAGTTATACCAGCAAGAGGCGGGGAATGAACAAAAAAAAGCGCTTTATCAACCTGGATAACATGGGGCTGATCATCATCGGTGCAGGTGTCTCCCTGTTCTATTATTATTTTGAGAAGACCATTTTAGCCAGTGAAACCCTGGCCATTGTCATAACGGCCGGCATCATTCTGCTCATCAGTCTGTGTACCCAGTTACTGGTCAATAATATTAATCGATCCAAAGAAGCGCTGCGCGAAGCCAACGAAACATTAGAAATCAAAGTCAGGGAGCGCACGGCCGAGCTACGAGAATCGGAAATGAAATATCGAACCATTTTTGAAAATACGGGCACGGCAACCGTCATCGTTGAAAATGATGCCACTATCTCCCTGGCAAATTCAGAGTTTGCCAATATGGCAGGATTCGAAAAAAATGTAATTGAAAATCAAAAATCATGGCTGCACTTTGTGGATGAAAAAACACAGCGCAAAGTCCTAAATGGCGAGGCAACGCCAGGTCATCCCGAATGCAACCAGATAGCGCCCCATTTCGAATGCACTTTTACCGACAAAGAAGGCACCCAAAAAGATATGCTGTGTTCCCTGGCTGACATTCCGGGTTCTGAAAAAAGTGTCGTTTCGCTGGCCGACATCTCCGAGCTGAAGGAGGCAGAACGCCAGATCTATCATCAGGCATTTCATGACACGCTGACCGGCTTGCCCAATCGCGCCCTTTTCATGGAACACTTAAGCATGGCTCTCAAACGCGCCAAGCGCCGCGATGATTATTTTTTTGCCGTGCTATATCTGGATATTGATCGCTTCAAACTGGTTAACGACAGTCTGGGCCATAGCGTCGGTGACCGATTAATCAGAGCTTTTGCCAGCCGAATTCAGGCATCCCAGCGCGATCTTGATATTCTGGCGCGTTTTGGAGGTGATGAATTTGTCATCCTGCTCGAAGATATTGAAAACAGCGAATATGCCAGTGGGGTGGCCGATCGGCTGCAACAGGAACTCAAACGGCCCTTTATGATTGAAAACAAAGAGGTCTTTGCACCGGCCAGTTTTGGGGTGGTATTGAATACCCGCGACTATGATGATCCAGAGGACATCATCCGGGATGCGGACGCGGCAATGTACCATGCGAAAGAAAACGGCAAGGCCCAATACAAAATATTCGATAAAACGCTTCATAAAAAAGCATTGCATCTGCTGGAAAGAGAAACGGATTTGCGCAAGGCCGTCACCAGAGATGAATTCGAAAATCACTATCAGCCCATAGTCGATTTACAGTCTGCATCCCTGGTGGGTTTTGAGGCGCTCATTCGCTGGAACCATCCGGAACTGGGTCTTATTTATCCAGGATCCTTCATTTCAATCGCAGAAGAAACCGGACTGATCATTCCGATCACGAAGTTGATTGCCCAGCAGGCCTGTGAGGATCTTTGCCGCTGGCAGGACCAGCTCAGAGATGAATTGAAACTCACAATGAACATCAATCTATCCAGCAAGCATTTTTTGTCCCCCACCCTGCTGGAAGATATCAAAGAAATTTTAAAACAAACCGGCATGCCACCCGATCAGCTCAAATTGGAGATTACTGAAACCGCCCTTATGGAAGATGCGGATGAAACCATTCGGCTGGTGCACCGCTTAAAGGACCTGGGGTTGCATCTGGTCATCGATGACTTTGGAACCGGGTACTCTTCACTTAGCTATCTGCAGCGCCTGCCCATTGACACCCTGAAGGTCGATCGCAGCTTTGTCTCAAGAATCCAGTCGCAACCAGATGGCAACCGCAATATCGTCGAGGCCATTATCTCGCTGGCGCATCGCTTAAAAATGATGGTGGTGGCCGAAGGAGTGGAGACCGAAGAGCAATTTGCAATATTGTTGGAAATGAATTGTCAATTCGGGCAGGGTTATCTATTCTCAAAACCGCTCAGCAAACCGGTAATCGATGAACTGATTGAAAACATCCGCCAGCTCGCGCAGCAAAGCCCGGGTAGCCACTACTCATTACCGGCGATGATATCCAATTAAGCCACCTTATCCATTTCGCATAATTATACTATAATTAAGGCAACAGTTGACGCGCTCCTTTCACTGGCGTATGGGTGTGATGGAGCGATCTTGGTTTTAGATTTTGGAATTTGGATTGCGGATTGAAACAGCCGGGTGTTGATGCTCGATTGTTTCGTCCGGTCATTAAATCCAAAATCCGAGATCTAAAATCCAAAATATTGAAATCTCCATTACGCCATAGTTTTGACCTTAAAAAGAAGGCCCTATGAATCCTGAAACGCTATCAATGGAGCAATTGGCCGGTCAACGCCTGATGGTCGGCTTTGAAGGCAAACAGTTTAACCCGGATTTAAAATTTGTGATTCGTGACCTTAAGGTTGGCGCGATTATCCTTTTTTCGCAAAATATCGAGACCCCCAACCAGGTAAAGAAACTGTGTGAGGCGATTCAGGAATGTGCCCGCGTAAACAGCCAGCCGCCCCTGATTATCGCCATAGATCAGGAAGGCGGGCAGGTCGCTCGACTGCAAGAACCCTTCTCCGTATTTCCAGGCAATCCCTCCATGAAAGATATCAATGATGCCATTTTTTTTGCAGAGACAACAGCTGCTGAATTATCCCGGGCCGGCATTAACATGGACCTGGCCCCTGTTATGGACGTTGCTCCGCGCGACATGACCAGTATTATGGCTGAAAGAGCCTTTGGTCATGATCCTGCATGGGTCTCTAAACTGGGGTTGACCGTTATATCACATTTACAGCAGCGTCATATAATGGCAGTCGCGAAACACTTTCCCGGTATTGGCCGAACTGTAGCTGATTCCCATATCGAGCTACCCTCCTGTGAACACAGCCTGTCCGATCTGAAATCATACGACCTGATCCCCTTTGTCGATAGCATTTCGCAAGCAGTCGCCGGCATTATGCTCTCCCACGTGATGTACCCGCAAATTGACCCGAAATGGCCGGCCAGTCTGTCAAAACAAATTGCGCATGACCTTTTGCGGGAACAGATGGGCTTTGCAGGCGTAACGATGACGGATGACCTGGACATGGGCGCCATTATCCATCATTATGATATCAAGACTGCTGTCCGTCAAATCCTCCAGGCAGGCATCGACATGGCGCTGGTCTGCCACAAGGGCCCCAATATTCAAATTGCCTATCAGGAAATCTTAGATGGTTTGCGTCAATCGCAGGATACCCGGGCCAACGGCATGGCATCGGTGAAGAGAATACTGGCGCTCAAAAAAAAGTATTTAAACGCTTAACGAAAAGCCTTGCTCATTTTGCGGACATGTTTTTCACCACGAAGAACACGAAGATTAAGAGGCTTCCTGTGCTTTCTTAAAAAACATCCTCCGTGTCCTTCGTGATCTTGGTGCTGTTTTCATTTTTGGGTTACATGCCTGCCACGGGATCAAACCTTAGTCCTGGAAAAAACATCATCTTCCAGTCGGGATTGCATACCGGCCTTTATGTGGTGAAAACCCGCTGCGGCAACCATGGCGGCATTATCGCCGCATAGCTTGACGGAAGGGATGTGAACTTTCAGGCCCCGGCCTTTGGCATCCCGCCGCACGCTGTTCCTTAGTCCGCTGTTGGCGGCGACCCCACCAACGACCGCAATATGTTCACAATCTTTGATCTGGGCCGCATGGATGATCTTATAGGTCAAAACCTCCACCACCGCGGCCTGAAAACCGGCCGCAATATCAGCGATCTGGCCGGCCTCATCGGATGGATGTTTATCCACATAGTGCCGCACAGCCGTCTTGATGCCGCTGAAACTGAAATCAAAATCGGATTTGTCCAGATAGGGACGCCTAAATACAATTTTTTGCGGATTGCCCTCCCGGGCAAGCCGGTCAATAACCCCGCCGCCCGGATATCCCAGCCCGAGCAGCTTGGCGACTTTGTCAAATGCCTCCCCGGCGGCATCATCGCGTGTTTGCCCCATCAATTCAACTGACGTGTGCGACGTGACATAATAAATACCGGTATGCCCGCCGGAGGCCAGCAAGGCCACAAAAGGAAATGCAGGCGGCTGCGGTTCAAGAAATACCGAGTTGATATGGCTTTCGAGGTGATTTACCCCGACCAGCGGTACATCCAGTGAATATGCATAGGCTTTGGCAAATGAGAACCCCACCAGTAAGGCACCGACCAGGCCTGGACCCCGTGTTGCGGCCAGGGCGTCGATCTGATTCTTTTTTAAGCCAGATTCGCTGATCGCTTCGTCTACAACCGCAACAATGGATTCAATATGTTTTCTGGAAGCCAGCTCCGGAACGACGCCGCCGTATTGATGATGAATGCTGATTTGCGAGGATATCTTGGATGATAAAACAGCGGTCCCATCCTGGACGATGGCAGCAGCAGTCTCATCGCAGGATGTTTCGATACCGAGGATATACATGGGGCTCGCTTGGGTTGACCTGGTTTTCTGATGACGGCCTGCCGGCTTCAAAGGCAGGCGGTTCGATCCAATTCCATCGTGCAGATAGGCATCATTGGATATCGGATGACTGCTGCTCGACAAACCTTTAAGGTTTATATTTTCGGCGCGATACTCTCCGAGTATCAACTTTACCGCCGACTCACCCTTTACAGACGGTACCGGAAACTTGTCCCTCGGCGATC
>CAZJHF010000081.1:0-2134 GCA_964545505.1 uncultured Desulfobacterales bacterium
TGAGGAATTAGTTCAATTATACCATATCATGTGTTTTGGTATTGACATCCGGCCACCAGCGGTGTATGGGAGTTCCTGTATTTACGCCTAAATACGGGATAGTGTTGTGCATCAAAAATTATTCAAGGGGGGATGCTGGCACTGTCTGAGGCGGAATTCAAGCAGAGGCAAAGGCATTTCGTATTCTTTAAATTCCACGAGAGGAGGGAGACGATGATTGTTAGTTTTGTTAACCAGAAAGGGGGCGTCGGCAAAACCACTTCTGCGATCAACTTTGCAGCCAGTTTGAAAAGAAAGAATTACAAACTGCTGTTGATTGACGCGGACCCGCAGGGCAGTGCCACCCAATGGCATGCTGTTGAGAACAACACCGCTTTTGAAGTCCTGCACCATCCGGAACCGATCACCAAAGATGAAATCGAAGCGCTTTCCCAAGAATACGATTATCTGGTTATCGATGCACCGCCTGCCAGTAGCGACATCACCAAGTCGATTCTGACGGTTGCAGAGCTTTCCATCGTTCCATTAAGCCCCAGTTCGCTCGACATCTGGTCGTGTAAGGGCACACTGGAAATGATCGATACGGCCCGGGAAGAAAATCCGGATCTGGACGTCAAGCTTCTGATTAATCGAAAAATACCGGGAACCCGGGTGGGCCGCGAGGCACGACAGTCTCTGGGAATTTTTGATATGGATATCCTGGATACCGAACTTTGCCAGCGCGTTGCCTATATCGACGCGATGACTTCAGGTGTTTCGGTAATGCAATACGCGCCCGGCAGCAAAGCTGCCGGTGAAATAGAAGATCTATGTGAAGAGGTCACGCTTCTGGAAGCAAATCAGCATTCTGATAATGTAGAGCCGGAACCAGCGGCAGCACCGCAGGAAACACACGGTGGCAATCCTTTTTGGAGTGAGAGGTATAGTTGAGCGCGTAACCGTTCCGGCAGATAAGCAAACAAGTTATTGATGGGCATGCCTTCATCATTTTGTTGACGATATGACGGCGCCCTATACGTTGTGTTGAGAGATTGCCACCCGACGAAAGGGAGCACCAGCATGGCCAAAATAAAAAAACGAAGGCTCAAATGGTCGGCATCCGAGTCGGCCCAGGTTGTCGGATACAAACTTTACTGGTCCGAAGGCGGTGAAGTCAATTACGATTCCAGGTGCGTCACCCTGGGCAATATCACTGAGATTGTTCTGCCCGATGACATGGATGCCTTCGTTCCCGGCGGCGGACCCGTTGTATTTGGTATCACAGCCCTGGATGAAGTGGGCAACGAGTCGGACATGATAACCCTGGTGGCACCCTATCAGTTTAACGTGCCCACAGCCCCGGATGATTTTTATTTACAAAAGTTAGATGATTTCGGCATCACCGCAAACCAGGATGAAAACGTCGATTATTATCTAACGAGCCTGCAGGATGATGAATCCGGTGAAGTTGAGCCGATCAGGATGATCAAAGCGGTCAAGTCCAACGGTCGCGGCCGGAATGACCGATCAGATGCCGATTTTGATGCTGTTGCCAAGAAGAAACGAGTTGGCGGAAAGGGCTAAAACTTACCGGTCAGTTCGGGGTGATCTGGGGATCTGATAAGTACCGTCAAGGCGTTTGAGCATCTCATCATAGCGTTGCTCGAGCGCTGAGAGGGCTTTGTTGTATTCCTGTTCACCCACGTCGCCAGTCTTTAAGCGAGCGTCCAGTATACTGCGCTCATTATCATACCACCTGTCTGGATCAAAATTATACGTCACCGGTCTTTTTCCTGGGTCACCGTAATACGGGCATCCTCGGGCTGCGCCAGACCGGCTGCCACCTCAATTGCTTTGATAATACCGGACGGAACGGGGCATGCGGTGTGTTTACAGTGCTTGGTCGCTATGCGCAGTGTTTTGGGCCCGTTTCCTTTATAGGAGATTTCTTCTTCTGGATTGACTACTGTTAACTCACCGGCTAATTTTTGGATACTTTCACACCTGGAGTTGATATCCAGATTGACCATACCGGATTGATCCTCCGATGTCGCCCGGATCTCGGTGATCATACCACAGATGCCGGACATGACATTTACGATACCTCGCATAATAACGCCTCAAACCTTTCGATAAGTGATTCTAACAGAATCCG
>CAZJHF010000081.1:2234-12044 GCA_964545505.1 uncultured Desulfobacterales bacterium
TCATGGACATATGTTTTTAATATGAAGATAATTTAGCATTTATTTTCATGCAAATTCAATTTTTAAGTCAGAAGTGATAGGCCGCGCGAATCGTTCCCGCCCAATGGTTGAACTCGGTGACGTCGCCGGTTCCCCACACGTGCTTGATGTCGAGGCCAACACTGACACGCTCTCTGACAAAAATGTCAAATCCGAGACCAAGATCGTAGGCAAAATCCGAATCGTCTGGATCAGCGATCGCCGAATCGATTTTGACGTTCATAATGCCCCCGCCGGCTCTTAGATAGGGAAATACGGTATCCTCCCAAAGCGCAGGAGCGTAAACCTTGAGATCAAGCATTGCCAACCAGATGCTGACATCAAAACCAAGGCCTCCCGCCTGACCATTGAAATCATCATACCAGTTGAAATTGCCCTCAACCGCGAAATGCTTGTGCCACCAGTAACCGCCAAAAATATTTAATCCCCACGAATCATCTACGCTGGTGTTGACACTGCCAAATAGCTGTTTAAGGTCGTTGGTGTCGAATCGTTCGATTACACCGCTTACGCCGGCACCCGCAAAGAACCGGCCGTACTTTTCTTCTGCTTCCAAAGGTAATGTGAAAGATAAGATACTGACAACAGCGGCAAAAAATATGAGTGTCTTGCGCATCGCAACCTCCTGTTCGGCTCTTTCAATTAGGACCTAACAGAGAAAGGCACGATCCGTCAAGAATATAGAAGGCCTGATTTCAGGGAACATTGCATCTGTCCCCTGTTGCAGGTGCTGCCGGCCTAATCAGTGACGATGCAACGGGGCAAACAATAAAGCTTATGCTTCAGTCCATTATTCTCCGATCTCGATATCTTCAATATCGGGCAATTCCATTTCCCGGCTTGCTGCCATCAAGCAGGCAATGGCAGCTCCGATGCAATATACCGCGGCAATGATAGCAACGATGAGTAATATTTTTATGATGGTGACTCCCCCCTTCAGTCAATTTCGGCAGTACTGCAGGCCGATTCGAAAATGCGGTTACGCGCACTTATGTGCACCCTGAGACGGCATTATCCTATTACTTCCATCCCAGGATCATTAGCAACGCTAAGCTGACAGTAATGCTTCGGCCTCGGCCCGTGCTTTCAACAAGCGATCCGTCGGGTTCACTCTCTTTAAGCCCTTCATCTGCAATATGGACAGGCCGACTTTATAATGACCCTTAAAGGGCTCATGCTTCTGTCTGGTTATATTTTTTATTTGTGCGCGAACATATTTGACAAGTCTGATTTTTTCGGCGGTCCAATATTTCATATCCAGAACCGTGCCGACGTCCAGAATCTTTAACACCGCAGAATTTTCATTGATAAAAAAGCAACCCTGGTGATCATCGATCTCCTGCAGCTTAAACTGGTAGCCCAGATCGTTGCGGCTTATTTTTATTTCGGCTCTCAGATGACCGTCGGTTTTTTTCAGGTGTCGATATTTGTTATCGAACCGATTACCGGCAATTATGTGTTGTACCATGTTGCTCCTTTCCGCTTTTACGTTAGATCAAACAGTCTTTGTACGGGTATACGGATTGCCAGCGGGTTTTTAAAAAACCGGCATAAATATCCTACAGCATGGTGTCTGGCGGGCAGGCATAAGGGCGGATATTTGGTATGTTTATACAATTCCTCAGGGGGCGCAAACGAACCCGGTTGGCAAACGTCGGCGCGCTTTGGACCCTCTGCCACTTGGGTGCTGCAATATCCATGCAAATATCGCAGATAAAGCAATAAGTCATAAATTATGAATAATTAAGGTTGGTTATGGAAACATCTGCTCACAGCCACATTGTTTTTGTGGAAGGAAATTACCAAAATATAGGTAAGCGGTTACCCATTGCGGTGCGGGTGGCGAAATACCTGCATTGAACAGGGCTTTGGTGAATGCTGAAACCAGTTGCGCTAAATAAAGTACTTGATTTTGATGGGAAAAGGAATTTATAATTTATGTATTGATCAGGGTCTGTCTTGATTGAAGGCTGGTTTCATTCTGCAGGAAAGATCCATTCGTCCGGGTGGCATCCTGAAGTATGGGACTATGGTAATTACAGAAACAAAGGGGGTGTCACAGTGGCAAATGGTGTTGTAAAATGGTTTAATGACCGTAAAGGTTATGGCTTCATCGAGCAGGAAGATGGCCCGGATGTTTTCGTCCATCATACCGGAATCGATTCTGCTGGATTCAGGTCTCTTAACGAAGGTGATCAGGTTACCTTTGAAATAGAAGAGGGACCCAAAGGCGCACATGCCGTTAATGTCAAAGTAGCTTAGCCACCAATTTAATCTCAAAAAAAGGGTAAGCCTTCATTTGTGAAGGGTTGCCCTTTTTTTCTGGTTTGACACATCCAACGCTTTATCCTATATTCCAGCTCGAAATTTATTTAGTTATTCATCAACACAGCATATCCGGGAAAGGAGCAATCCCATGGTACAGGACACTAGTGCCGACCGCATTTATCTGGAAGATGTGGGTGAAATTGTCATGTCGCGGGCGGGCAAGGACATCTGGCTGATTAAGTCGATTACGCAACATGGTGATTTTCGCGGCCGCTGCCTGCCGGATCGGATTTACGTGGTTGATTTTCCCGGACGGGGGGCTGGCGAGGAATTTTTACTCAATCGGCAGTCCTGCGGGCCGGAAAAATTTCTGATGATCAAAGAGGTAGGCCACGACATGATTCGCCTTTTTGAGAGGATGTTCGATGGCAAGGTGGCGCAATATGTGATCCTGTGGGGCGGTCGCCCGCTAGATCTGCTGGATGCCAATCCGCCGTTGCAGCGTTCCGGGCTTCTGGACACGACCTATATAAAGCTCACCCGGGTTGAAGACCGTGACGGTTTTCGCGGCTGGAACATCGTTGAGAGCTCCTTTGTGGGTGAATGGTGGCCGGATGATACCTGGATCATCATGGAGGAATGCATTGCTTCGGGACAGACCCTGACCTATTTTGTAGACGAAGCCTTGAAGAACCATCGTCCCAAAAAGATTTTTCTTTTTCCGGTCTGTGCCAGCCTTGAGGGTCTCGAGGGAATCTGTGAAATCTGCCGGAATCAGGGCGTTGAGCTAATCCCGGTATTCAACGGTGCCCTTATTGAAGTGGCCGCTGTGGGGGTAACCTTGCCCTATACCGATCTGGGACTCCAGCCGCGCACCATCACGACCCGGCATTTTTACCATGATCTAAACGACCGCTATCAGGGGACAGCGCTGTGCTGGGTGGGTGATATCGGCGATTCGATCTACAAGCCCGAAGAACATCTGATTGAAACCCTCAGTGACATGCTGGCGGTGGGTATGGATTTTGAGCGTGAGGATTTTTCCCTGTGGAGTCCGGTTGTGCGTTCGGCACCTTTTCTCACCCGACTCGAAAACGAGCACCCGGAGATTTTCTCACAGGTGCAACCCTATCTAAATCCCTACTAATCGGTAATCTATAACCTATCTCAAAAATAGTAGATTGCGCTCTCCGCTTAAAAGCAGAGCTTCACATCTGATTTTATAATATCGTTTGTGCTCAGCGTAGAAAGGTTTTTAGACAGGATTATCAGGATTTCTTTTGGCCGTTCTCCGGAAGAGAACGGCAAAAGCCTGTCGCCTGCGGCGAGCATTATGTGCCGCCATGAGCTGAGTTGGCTATTTTAAAATACAGTAGCCATTTTCTGGTAAATTTGTATGGCTGAAGATGTTTTATTCCGCTGAAAGCGGATTGAGTTTAGTCGCTCTCGTCCGGAGAGCGGCTAAGATAATTATCCTCCCAATCCTGTAAATCCTGTCAAAAAGTAATCAAAAGACTCAATCCATTCAATAAAACAGAGGGAAAACGATTCGGCTGCCTTCGACACGGCCATTGAGTGAGGGATGCATTTTTGAGACAGGTTCTAATAACAAATAACCAATAGCTAAACTATTACCCGCCTTTTTCCTCCCGGCGATAGGGCTTTAGCAGGCCTGCCGGTACCGCTGCCCTTCTGGACACGCCGATCAGCGCAATGATGGTTAGCAGATAGGGAATCATTAAAAACAGGTGGAAAGAAAGGACGACCCCAATGCTCTGGAGCCTGAGCTGCAGGCCGTCTAAAAAGCCGAAGATGAGGGCGCCGATGGTGGCTTTGAGCGGATTCCAGTTGCCAAAAATGACCATGGCAATCGCCACCCAGCCGCGACCGCCGATGACATCGATCAAAAACATGTTTTGATGCGCGAGCGTCAGAAATGCCCCGCCGATACCCATCAGGGCGCCGCCGGCAACCAGGCACAGAGTCCGGGTCAGTGCCACGTTGACCCCGACGGTGTCGGCCACCACCGGGTTTTCGCCGACCGTCCTGATTTTCAATCCGATGGTGGTCTTATACAGCAGAATCGACAGGGCCGGCACCAACAACCAGGCGATATACGTCAACGTATACTGGGTGAACAGGCCCGTGCCAATTACCGGAATCTTTGAGAGCACCGGCAGAGCCACCTGTTTGAAGGGTTGAATAATCGGGGGCACTGTGGGGGAACCAAAATGCAGTCGATAGATGAACATGGCCAGGCCGGTGGCAAACAGGGTAATGCCCAATCCGGAAACATGCTGACTGAGTCCAAGGTTCACCGAAAGCAGGGCCATCAGAAAGCCCAGGAGCATGCCCACACAGGCCGCGGCAAACACACCGAACCAGATGGAGCCGCTGGAATAGGTAAACACAAATCCGGTCATGGCGCCCATCAGCATGATACCCTCAATACCCAGATTCAGCACGCCGGCCCGTTCGGTTAAGATCTCACCCAGGGCCGCGAAGATGATCGGGGTGGCCATGCGCATGGTTGCCCCCATGAGGCCGGAGATAAAAGCAAGATCCAAAAATTCAGCTATCATTTGCGCTGCACCTTAATTTTGTATTCCGTAAACAGCAAAAAAATGAGCATCACCATCAGCGCCATTCCCTGAATGACCTCGGCAATATAGGTAGGCACGCCAGTCATGCGGCTCATCGTCTGGGCACCTACGATAATCACACTGAAAAAAAGGGACGAAAACAGCACCCCCACCGGATGAAGGTTGCCCAGCATGGCGATTACGATGCCGGAATACCCGTAGCCGGGAGAAATATCCATGATCAGCCGGTACTGAAGGGCACACAATTCACCCACCCCTGCCAGACCTGCCAGGCCGCCGGATATTAATGCGGTCCACAGAATCACCGAAGTGGTATTAATCCCGCCAAAATGCGCAGCGCGGATGTTGGTTCCGACCGCTTTGGCCTGGTAGCCGAAGGTGGTCTTTTTGTTGATAAACCAGATGATCAGCATGGCCACAAAGGAAATAATGATACCCAGGTGAAAGCGCGAACGCGGCATCAGAATGGGATAGCAGGCGGCCTCTACGATGGCCGAAGATCGCGGCCAGCTGGAACCGGGTTGCTGAAGGGGCCCGAAAAGCAGCGCCCCCATAATATGGATCATGACATAATTTAACAGCAGGGTTGAAACCACATCATCGACTTTGAGTTTGGTTTTGAGCAAGGCCGGGATCGAGGCCCACAGACCGCCGGCCAAAAATCCCCCGATGATGACAATCGGCAGAACCAGTACCGGCGGGATGCTGCCCAGATGCACTCCTAAAACAGTGGCCGTCAGCGCACCGGCCAGCAGCTGGCCCTCGGCACCGATATTCCAGAATTTGGCCCGGAAGGCAAAAGCCACCGCCAGGCCGGTCAATAAAAGCGGGCTGGCTTTGACGAAGGTTTCCAATAGATTGTAACGGGTTCCCAGCGCGCCGTGAAAAAGGTAATAATACGACTTCCACAAATGCCCGCCGGCCAGCAGAATGGGGATGGCTGCCAGGATAAGCGTTGCCAGAATGGCCGCAATCGGTATAACGATTTTGGCCCAGCCCGGCAATGGTTTGCGTTTTATGATTCTGAATCGGATCACGCCATTACCCCGCTCATCCACAGACCGATTTGTTCACGCGACGCCGTCGCCCCGGGAGCCTCTCCCATAACTTTCCCCTCATAAAACACGACGATACGATCACTGAGCGCAAATATTTCATCCAGATCATCTGAAATTAGAAGAATACCGGCGCCCCTATCCCGTTCCTTGACAAGGCGCTGGTGGATGTACTCCATCGCCCCCACATCCAGGCCCCGGGTGGGTTGAGATGCGATAATCAGCGACGGTTCGCCGGCCAGCTCCCGGGCGAGCATGACCTTTTGCAGGTTGCCGCCGGACAGGCTTTTGGTGGTCGCATCGCGGCCGGCAGTTTTGATGCTGTAGGCCCTGATCAGGTCTTCGCAGAAGTTGCGTATTTTTTGGGATTTCATCAGCCCGTAGGTTTGAAATGCGGCTGAAGAATGGTTTTCCAGTATCAGGTTTTCTTCGACCGAAAGATCCATCAGCAGTCCGGTATCGATGCGATCCTCCGGTATTCTGCCCATCTGGGATTGAATCGATGCTGCCGGGCTGCCGAATTTAAGCGGACGGTCGTTAACTTGAACAGCGCCGTCAACCGGGAAGCGCATCCCGAAAAGCACCTCTGAAAGCTCGGTCTGGCCGTTTCCGGAAATTCCGGCCATCCCCAGAATCTCATTCTGATGGACGGTTAGATTCAGATCGGTTATGGCCGCAAGCTTCTTATCATTTAAAACATTGAGCCCTCTAATGTTCAAAACCGGATCAGCGGGTGCCAGTTGCGTCTTTTCGATGCTCTCCAGAAGCTCCCGACCGACCATCAGATTGGCCAGTTCGCGCGCATTGGTTTCTCCGGTATTGCTTTCGGCCACCACCTCTCCAGCACGCAAGACGACAATACGATCTGAAATATCCATCACCTCATTTAGCTTGTGAGAAATGAATACGACCGAGCGGCCTTCTTTGACCAGCGATCGCAGGGTGTTGAATAAATCTGCGGTTTCAGCTGGAGCGAGCACGGCCGTCGGTTCGTCCATGATCAGGATGTCAACGTCCCGGTACAGCGCTTTGAGAATTTCGACCTTTTGCTGCTCACCCACCGACAGGGTCCACACGCGGGCGTCCGGATCGATCTGAAGACCGAATCGTTCCTGCAACCGGACCAGCGCTTGACGGGCGGATGCAAGGTCAAGAAATATGCCTTTGCGCGATGCCGTACCCACAATAATATTTTCGAGCACGGTCTGAGAGGCTACCAGGGCAAAGTGCTGATGGATCATCCCCACACCGCGGGAAATGGCATCTTTGGGAGCGGAAAGATTGACCTTTTCTCCCTTGATGAAGATCTCACCCGCATCACAGGCGTAATAACCAAACAAAATGTTCATCAGGGTGGTCTTGCCCGCTCCATTTTCACCCAGCAGGGCGCAAATTTCCCCTGAATGCAATTCGAAAGAAACATCCTGGTTGGCGGTTACATCTAAAAACCGTTTCGTGATGCCTGACATCCTCACGACCGGCTGGTCATTTTTACCCATCCAATTCCTCGGAATGATGATTTTTTGGAAGCAACGGCTAGATCAAAACCAAGAATATACTATGTTAGGTTGGCCGGCCGAAGGTCCTCGTAAAACGGGATTGAGCCCGTTCGAATCGGAATCATATCTAATTTTTATTATGGGTAACGGGCTAACGGGCCAGCAGGCTAACAGACAAAAAAGGTTCAACCCGGAAATGTAAGCTCGGATATTGAACGAGATCGAGACGTTCATTTACAAGGCACTGAGGGGCGTAGCTGTACTTGGGTACTGCACGCCACGATTAAACTTTTACCGACTTCAAGTATTGAGAAGCACTATCTCCAAATTAAATTTTAAAGCTGGCTTTAAAATAGAAGGTAACACCCAAGGGCAAGGCGAAAACCGATTCAAAAGTGGAGCATACACGTTAGTATTCGAGCATTTTGAATCGGTTTTTCGCACACCTTAGTCTTCTTAAAATTAGATGTTTGATCCATTTATCCTGGAGAACACAGCCCTTGGGTGCTAAAGGCAGCTTTTAGTCGGAGACGGGCTTCTGCTCATCAACCGGCACCCTGAATGTGCCGTTTAGAATTTTCTGCTCAAGATCCCTGACCTCTTTGACCACGCCTGCCGGCAGGGTTTTTTCAAATGAATGAAAGGGGGCCAGGCGGGCGCCGCCTTTGGCCATCATGGACCACTCGCCCAGATCCATAGAGACCCAGGCCTTTTTCTTGACCATCTCGATGCAGAACTTGATGGTGGGGTACATATCCCATACCGGGCCGGTAATCACCGCACTGGGTGCCAGTGCATTTTGATCCGACATGTTGCCGAAGGCCAGCACGCCCTTTTCCTTGGCGGCTTCAAACACCCCGAAGCGTTCGGCAAAAATCAGATCCGCGCCCGATTCAATCTGTGCGATGGCGGCTTCTTTGGCTTTGGGTGGATCAAACCAGCCGCCGATGTAAGCAATTTTGACTTTGACCTTGGGATTGACGCTCAGGGCACCGGCCTTAAACGCATTGACCAGTCGATTGACTTCCCCTATGGGTATGGCGGCAACCACCCCGAGGGTATTGCTTTTGGTCAGCCGGCCGGCAATGACACCACACAGGTAGGACGGCTCATGAATCCAATTATCAAAAACGGAAAAATTCGGAGCCACCGGGCCGAACTCGGATCCGAAAGCAAAGGCGATGTTCGGGTAATCTTTGGCAATCCTTCTGGCCGGCTCCTCGCCGGCTAAAAACGCATCACCGACAATCAGGTCAAATCCTCTTTCAGCATATTCCCGCAGAACTTTTTCAAAATCAGCCGCGGCAATCTTTTCGGTGAACTCATATTCGATATTGCCCATTTCTTTTTTGGCTTGCAGGCAGGCCTGATGAATGACGCCATCCCACGGTTCCTCGATCGCCGTCTGAAAAATGGCCGCGATTTTAAACGGCTTGGCCTGGCTGGCGCTGAAGGCAAATAAAATCGCTAACACCACCATCATGGTAATCCATAATCCTTTTTTCATGCACATCCTCCTTTCTTTGCTGTGTGTTTTAAAGCAGGTGATATATGGGTCTGGGTTGGTTTTATACGGATTGGCGCACCTTGCGGTATGGTGTCGCGGTGCAAAAGGGAACTCATGCTCTGGTTGGCGGAAACATCTGCGGGATATCTGTTCCGATTCTTGCGATAAGGTGTCGCGTCCATAGGCGCACGGCTCCCGGCAGTCATGAATTTGGGGTAAGGTTTCAAGGTACCATAGAGGAGCGGTTTCGGTTTGTCAATAGACGGCTATGATGCTGAATTTCATTTGTTTTTAAACGGAATTGCGCTACCGCAGCGGCGGGCGCGGCTTTACGATAACGCTCTTGTTTTGATCCGGTTGATCGGTTGCGACGAAGCCATTTTTGCGGTTCCTGGCGGGATAAAAAAATTTTTGAATAATGGGCTTGATTTTTTTATAAAACTTGTTACTGTTCTGCTATTAAAAATGGTGCGTTCAGGTTTGACGGGCCGGTTTCATTCAGGGGAGAGTTCCATTTGTCAAAGTGGCACCCTGCAGTATGAAACTATGAAAAACTTTTAATCTAGGAGGGTGTTATTATGGCCAATGGAATTGTAAAATGGTTTAATGGCAGCAAAGGCTATGGCTTCATCGAGCAAGAAGACGGACCGGATGTATTTGTACATTATTCTGGCATCAATTCGTCCGGGTTCAAATCTCTGAATGAAGGCGACCAGGTGACGTTCGATATCGAGGATGGTCAGAAAGGGCCGTCCGCGGTTAATGTCACTTTAGTTTAATTGCATTTCCAAGCGAATTAAGGGCGTTTCGTCAAATGTTGATGAGACGCCCTTTTTTTG
>CAZJHF010000082.1:0-12038 GCA_964545505.1 uncultured Desulfobacterales bacterium
TATAGCGGGCCATTGCCGATGATCCGGGAAGCTTGGCGGTTTTGTTGTCTTTATCTTTAATCGATATCCGCGGTCGTTCGTCGCCGCTTCTGGATTCAATGACGGTCTTACTTGATTTACCGGTTATCGGGTCAACTTTTTCCTGCATGGTCTGACCGGCAATAATGTCACCAAACTTCACGGTGCCGTTAACCTCGGAAATAATTGGCGTGGTAAACGGATCCCAGGTTGCCAGCAGATCACCGACTTTGACTTTACCGCTGTCTTTGACCTTGATGTGTGCCCCATAAATGACCGGAAAGGTTTCAAGTTCACGCCCCGTTTTGCTGATAATGGTGAACTTACCGCCGCGCCGATTCATCACCACCAGCTGGCCTTCGGAATTTTTCGCCACATTCAGATCGACATATTTAATGGTGCCGTCCGTGCGCGCCCTAATGTCCGCTTGCTCCACGCGCCGGCTGGCCGTACCGCCGATATGAAATGTGCGCATGGTCAGCTGGGTGCCCGGTTCTCCAATGGATTGTGCCGCCAGGATCCCAACGGCCTGACCAATTTCGACAGGCCGTCCATGCGCCAGATCGCGGCCGTAACATTTACTGCAAACACCTTTTTTCGCCTTACAGGTCAAAACCGAGCGTATCTTGATATTGGTAATGCCGGTTTCTTCAATATTCTGGACTGCGGCTTCATCAATGTCATCACCATTTTTAGCCACAATTTCATCGGTATAGGGGTCATGAATATCTTCCAACAAGGTCCGCCCTAAAATGCGCTCGCCCAGACGCTGAATGATCTCGCCACCTTCCATCAACGGTTCGACCTCAACCCCCAGGGTTGTGCCACAATTGAATTCGGTGACCACACAATCCTGAGCAACATCGGCAAGCCGCCGGGTCAAATAACCGGAATTGGCTGTTTTCAGAGCCGTATCGGCCAGACCTTTGCGGGCGCCGTGTGTTGAAATAAAATACTGCAGAACCGACAGCCCTTCTCGAAAATTGGCACTGATGGGTGTTTCAATAATTTCACCGGAGGGTTTGGCCATCAGCCCTCGCATCCCGGCAAGCTGTCGCATCTGATCTTTGCTTCCGCGCGCGCCGGAGTCCGCCATCATAAAAATCGGATTGAAACTTTCAGCATATTCCTGCTTCTTTTTCCTGGACGTTGCCGGCTTGCCGCCTTTAACGGCAGCAGGCTCCAATTTCATGGCTTCCATCATTTCATTGGCGACATCATCGGTTGCTTTGGCCCAGATATCGACGACCTTATTGTATTTTTCTCCCTGGGTGATAAGACCCTCCGTATACTGACGCCCGATCTCTGAGACCTGCCCTTCAGCCTTTTTTAGGATATCCCATTTGGCTGATGGTATGATCATGTCGTCAATCGCAATGGACAGCCCGCCCTGGGTGGAATATTTGTAACCGACATCTTTAAGCCGATCCGAAAGAATAACAGTGGCTTTGGGCCCCAAATTTCGATAGACATAATCCACCAGCTGACGCAGCATCTTTTTGTCCATCACCTCATTGACAATATCAAAGGGGATGGCCGGTTCCTTGGATATGATATCAAAAATATGACAGGCATTCTCGGCATAGATGATGTCGCTAGTGCTGCCGGCCCGAAGGGAAAATAAGGCCTCAATATCGGCTTCGCGACATGCAAATACACTGCGAAACTCATTAAAGCTGAGTTTTCCGATCAAACCCTTATTTTTGGCATCCGAGCTCTGTGAATATTTTTTGACAAGATTGGCGAACTTTCGGCCGGCATTGATACGTCCGATAACCTCGGCAGCCTCTTCTTCGGTCTCGACCTGGATGTGGGCTAACTCCAAAATATCCACCTGGGGAATAATTTCCCACAAAAGCACCCGGCCCACAGTTGTTTCATAACGTTGCCCGTGCATGCGGACCGTGATTTTGGCATGCAAATCAACTTCTTTGGAATCGAAGGCTGTCTGAACCTCATCGACATTTGCGAAAATTTTGCCTTCACCTTTGCGGTCGTCGACACCCCGTGTCATGTAATAGGTGCCCAGCACAATATCTTGGCTGGGTACAATAATCGGGCTTCCGTTGGCCGGTGATAGAATATTGTTACTCGAAAGCATTAAAATCCGGGCTTCGATCTGGGATTCAACTGAAAGCGGAACATGCACGGCCATTTGATCGCCGTCAAAGTCTGCGTTGAAGGCCGTGCACACGAGCGGATGCAGCTGAATTGCTTTTCCTTCTATTAAAATAGGCTCAAAGGCTTGAATACCGAGCCGGTGCAACGTTGGCGCTCGGTTCAGCAATACGGGATATTCCTTGACCACATCATCCAGCGTATCCCAGACTTCCGGTATTTCGCGTTCCACCATTTTCTTGGCGCTTTTTACAGTGGAGACAAGGCCTTTCTGTTCGAGTCGAAAATAGACAAAGGGTTTAAACAGCTCTAGCGCCATCTTTTTAGGCAACCCGCATTGGTGCAATCTTAAATCCGGTCCGACGGTGATAACGGTACGACCGGAATAATCGACGCGTTTGCCCAGCAGGTTTTGTCGGAATCGACCCTGCTTGCCCTTTAGTGTGTCACTTAGTGATTTCAAGGGCCGCTTATTGGTTCCGGTAATCACCCGGCCATGGCGCCCGTTGTCAAACAAAACGTCAACGGATTCCTGAAGCATCCGCTTTTCATTACGCACAATAATTTCCGGCGCTTTCAAATCGATCAAGCGCTTTAAACGGTTGTTGCGGTTGATCACGCGACGATACAGATCATTGAGATCAGATGTTGCAAAACGGCCACCCTCCAGGGGCACCAACGGTCTCAGATCGGGTGGAAGCACCGGGATGACATCCATAATCATCCAGATCGGATCGACACCGGACTTGCGGAAGGCATCAACAATCTTGAGCCGTTTGGATAGCTTCTGCCGCTTGGCAACGGATCCAGTCGCTTTGATATCGGCTTTCAGCTCGGTGTATAACTCCTCCAGGTTAATGCTTTGCAGCAGCGCCTGAACCGCTTCGGCTCCAATGCCGGCCTCGAACTTGCGACCATATTCTTCCAGCGCTTCCATATATTTTTCATCCGAAAGCAACTGGCCTTTTGTCAGAGGCGTATTTTTTGGATCCAACACGATGTAGCTATCAAAATAGAGAACCTTTTCCATGTTCTTTAAGGTTAAATCCAGCAGGTTGCCAATTTTACTGGGCAGACTTTTTAAAAACCAGATATGTGAGACCGGTGTGGCCAGTTCGATATGCGCCATGCGCTCGCGTCGTACTTTGGATTGAATGACTTCGACGCCGCATTTTTCGCAAATAACACCCCGGTGTTTCATACGCTTGTACTTACCACAATTGCACTCATAATCCTTGGTCGGCCCAAAAATTTTGGCACAAAACAACCCATCACGCTCGGGCTTAAAGGTGCGGTAATTGATGGTTTCCGGCTTTTTGATCTCACCATGCGACCATTTCCTGATTTGTTCCGGCGAAGCCAATGCAATTCGAATACCGAAGTACTTTCGTGGATCAGTCGGTTTGGCAAAAAAATCATAAAGAGTTTCCATTGTGATTTCCTATATTTGTTTGGTTGAGTTGAAAATCTACCCCGCCAATATGTTCGATTCTATAATTAACTTTTGGCTTCCAGGTCGCTTTTCTCCAGAAGCGTGATATCCAGTCCCAGGGCCTGCAGTTCCTTGGTCATAACCCGAAAGGATTCAGGAATCCCGGGTTCCAAAACATTTTGACCTTTAACGATTTTCTCATACATGCGCGTTCGACCAGCCATGTCGTCAGATTTTACGGTCAAAAATTCCTGCAGTGCATAAGCCGCCCCGTAAGCTTCCATTGCCCAAACTTCCATTTCTCCCAGACGCTGGCCGCCGAACTGGGCTTTTCCGCCCAGCGGTTGTTGGGTCACCAGTGAATATGGGCCGATTGAACGGGCATGAATTTTATCGTCGACAAGGTGATGCAGTTTCATCACATACATGGTCCCCACGGTGACCTTATCATCAAATCGTTCACCGCTGCGGCCGTCGAAAAGAATTGCCTGGCCACTTTCATCCAGTCCGGCTTCTTTCAACAATGCCTTTATTTCATCTTCTTTGGCGCCATCAAAAACCGGGGTGGCCATGTGGACGCCGTCATCATAAAAACCGGCAAAATTAACCAGCTGTTCATCGTCCAGATCTTCAATGGCTTTTCGTTGCGCAGGAAGTGCAAAAATTTTCTTCATTTTATCACGCAACGCTTTGTATTTTTGTTCCTGGACCAGTGTATTCAATTGATCGCCGAGCCCCTTGGCAGCCAGGCCCAGATGGATTTCCAGTATCTGGCCGACATTCATTCGCGACGGAACGCCCAGCGGATTGAGCACCATGTCAACCGGCGTGCCGTCTTCGAAATAGGGCAGATCCTCAATTGGCAAAATCCGGGAAACAACGCCCTTATTGCCGTGGCGGCCGGCCATCTTGTCCCCCACCGACAGCTTGCGTTTCATGGCCACATACACTTTAACCATCTTGATCACACCCGGTGGAAGATCATCTCCTTTCTCATATCGACTGACCTGTTGTTCGAAGGCCAGACGACAGAGCTCGCGTTGGTCCCGATAGCGCTCCAGGATTTCATGAACCTGTTGACTGACTTTGGGATCTTTAAGAACAAGGCCTTCCAGCTGAGCCAGCGGAATCGGAGCCAAAATATCATTGGAGATCTTGGCGCCGTTTTCAACGTAGACTTTCTTGCCTTTTTTCAACGCGGCCATGGCCTTTTTGCCGATTAGCAAATCTGCCAGCTGGGTTCGCACAACTTCTTCGATCACCGCCAGCTCATCGTCGCGATCTTTTTCAAGAGACGCAATCTCCTCATCTTCGATCAGACGTGTGCGATCGTCCTTATCAATCCCTCGTCTGGAAAATACTTTTGCGTCAATAACAATTCCCTGAACACCCGGTGGCACACGCAATGAGGTATCTTTGACATCACCGGCTTTCTCTCCAAAAATAGCACGCAGCAATTTTTCTTCCGGGGAAAGTTGGGTTTCTCCTTTGGGCGTAATTTTACCCACAAGAATGTCGCCCTGTAGCACCTCGGCGCCCAGATGAATAATACCGCTGTCATCCAGATTTTTTAAGGCCTCTTCACCCACATTGGGAATATCACGCGTAATTTCTTCTTTGCCCAGTTTGGTGTCTCTGGCAACGACTTCAAATTCTTCTATGTGAACCGAGGTGTACACACCGTCGCGCACCAGCCTTTCGCTCACCAAAATTGAGTCCTCAAAATTGTAACCACCCCAGGGCATAAAGGCCACGGTGACATTTTTCCCCAATGCCAGCTCGCCCTGATCGGTTGCCGGGCCGTCGGCAATGATCTGGCCGGCCTCGACAAGCTCGCCCTTTCGCACTATTGGACGGTGGTTAAAACAGGTGTTTTGATTGGATCGAATGAACTTTGAAAGATTATAAATGCTGACGTCTTTTTCAGAAGGCTCGCCCGCCGGATGGTGCTTTAAAACGATCCGGGAAGCATCAACGTGGACCACTTCGGCATCCCGCTTTGCAACTACCGCAACGCCTGAGTCCCGGGCCACCACGCCTTCGATTCCGGTCCCGACCAAAGGGGCGGAGTTGATCAGCAGCGGCACCGCCTGGCGTTGCATGTTGGAACCCATCAACGCCCGGTTGGCATCATCATTTTCCAGAAATGGGATCAACGAAGCCGAAACGCTCACCAGCTGGTTGGGTGAAATATCCATCAGGTCGATTTTTTGTTTTTCGATCATCATAAATTCGCCGCCGACCCGTGACGTAACCAGCGCATTGACATAAGCCCCCTTATTGTCGATGGGGGCGTTGGCTTGAGCAATGGGATGTTCTTTTTCCTCGAAAGCATCAAGAAATTTTACATCTTCGGTAACCTTGGCATTGGCGACGACCCGGTAAGGGGTTTCAATGAAGCCATAGCGGTTAACACGCGCATAGGTACTCAGAGAAACAATCAGGCCGATGTTGGGCCCTTCCGGCGTCTCAATGGGGCATATGCGCCCATAATGTGAGGGATGAACATCACGCACTTCGAAACCCGCTCGCTCTCGCGTAAGACCGCCGGGCCCCAAAGCACTCAGCCGTCGCTTGTGCGTTGTCTCCGAGAGCGGATTGGTCTGATCCATAAATTGAGATAGCTGACTGGTACCAAAGAATTCTTTGACCACCGCTGATACCGGCTTGGGATTTACCAGATCATGCGGCATAAGCGCATCGACTTCCTGAAGGCTCATACGCTCTTTAATGGCGCGTTCCATCCGTACGAGCCCGATACGATATTGATTTTCAAGCAACTCGCCTACCGCACGAACCCGGCGGTTGCCCAAGTGGTCGATATCATCAACCACCCCCTGGGTATCCCGCAGTTGGATCAGGGCCTTGGCCGTCAGCAAAATATCTTCTTTGCGCAAGATATTTAAGTTGATCTCACTGCTGATCCCCAGGCGCTGATTAATTTTTAGCCGCCCCACACCTGAAAGGTCATAATAGGTTGATCGAAAGAATAAGTTATCGATAAAATCCTGGGCGACTTCCGGTGTTGCCGGGTTGCCCGGCCTCAGCCGCCGGTAGATTTCAATCAAAGCTTCTTCTTTGGTTTCAACTTTGTCCAGCAAAAGCGTTTTGCGAATCGAGTCGCTGTTACTGGCGGCATCGACATACAGCAGATCAAATTCGGTAACGCCACTGTCACTCAGCTTGGTCAATGTCTCTTCTTCGATTAATTCGGCGACTTTAACGATCGGCTCCCCGTCCTTTTCATCAACAATTGTGCTGGCAAAAGCACGATCAATAATCTCCTCCACGTTAATCGGAATTAATTTAGTACGAAGGGCTTTGAGGCTTTTGATGGCCTTGATGGTAAACACACGGCCTTTGCGAACAATGACTTCACCGCTTTTGGTATTGCGCACATCTTTGCTCGCCCGTGTGCCTCGGAGAAACGCTTCATTAAATTCTTTAAAATAGCTTTTGCCCTTTACGATAATCTTTTCGGTTTCGTAAAAATAGCTCAGTAGATCCTCTGTCGCGTATCCAAAGGCTTTAAAAAGCAAGGTGACCGGAAACTTGCGCCGGCGGTCAATGCGAATATGCACAATATCTTTGGGGTCGACTTCCATATCAATCCAGGAACCACGTACCGGTATGATTCGAGAACTGTAAATAATTTTCCCGCTGGAATGGCTTTTTCCCTTGTCATGGTCAAAAAATACACCGGAAGAACGATGCAACTGGCTGACGACGACCCGCTCGGTTCCGTTGATAATGAAGGTCCCTTTTTCGGTCATCAAAGGAATCGTGCCAAAGTATATTTCCTGTTCTTTGATGTCGCGGATGTTTGAAACATTGGTATCAGTATCGATTTCATACACCACGAGTCGGACGGTAATCCGAACCGGTATCTCATATGTCATCCCGCGGTGAACGCATTCCTCAATGCTGTGTTTAACCTCACCGAATCGGTAAGATACGAATTCAAGGGATGCGCTACCGGTAAAATCCTTAATCGGAAAAACAGATTTAAAAACGGTCTGTAAACCAATATCCTCGCGCTTCTCAGGAGGGATATCCATTTGCAGAAGCCGTTGAAAAGACTCGCGTTGCATTCCAATAAGATCAGGAATTCCAACAATCTGCTTTATCTTTCCAAAATTTTTACGAATCCGTTTTGGTGCCAAAGCGCTTTTCGACATGGCATCTCCACTGTTAGTTGAGGTTATGACTTACTGTTAACGAAGTGACTTGAACCACAATAACTTGGCCGGCGTTGCGCAATGGGGAGCTGCCACCGTTTCCGATGCGCCCCCCTTGCCTGTATAAGTCCAGATGAATCTACTTGACCTCCACCTGAGCGCCGGCTTCTTCGAGCTGGGCTTTAATTTTTTCAGCTTCATCTTTGGCCACACCCTCTTTGACCGGTTTGGGGATTTCGTCAACCAAAGCTTTGGCATCCTTTAACCCCAGGCCGGTAATGGCCCGCACTTCTTTGATGACCGCAATTTTCTTGTCTCCAGTAGCTGTAATGATGACATCAAACTCGGTCTTTTCCTCTGCAGCCGCAGCCTCGCCAGGGGCTGCCCCGGGGGCCATCATCGCGACCGGAGCGGCTGCAGAAACGCCAAATTTCTCTTCCATTTCCTTGACCAGCTCGCTGAGTTCGAGCACCGACATACCAGCTACAAATTCAATAACATCGTCTTTGGTGATACTTGCTTTTGCCATTTTTTCCTCCAGTTTCATCAACACCATCGTCATTTGATGGTTTATTTTTTTTTGATTTAAGCTGCTTCTTTTTCTTCTTTGATGGCCTGCAAAACATTGAGAAATTGCCTCGGAATTTCTGCCAGCGTTCTGACAAAGCCGGTGGGGACACTGCTCATTGTGGCAGCCAGCATGCCCAAAAGAACTTCCCGCGACGGCAAGTCTGCAAGGGCTTTGATTTGATTGCTGTCCAGAACCGCACCGTCCATGACGCCGGCTTTGATTTCAAATACTTTGTAGTCTTTGGCAAAGTCGGTTAATACTTTTGCCGGCGAAACCGGATCGCCATAACTCAATGCGACAGCATTCGGACCTTTGAATATGTCTTTGATCAGATCGACATCGGTTCCTTCTGCTGCCCGAACGAAAAGCGAATTTTTTGCAACCTGATATTCGACTTCTTGTTCTGTGAGCTTGCGGCGCAAGTCACTTATGGCCGCAACATCAAGACCCTGATAATCGGTTACCAATACAACAGCAGCCTTTGTAAATCGTTGGTTTAAATCCTTGGTGATTTGTTTTTTCTCTTCAATATTCACGAGTTACCTTACACCTCCTTTCCCCTTCTTTCTGACAAAACCGGAGGAGTGCATGTTGCCGATTTGCAATTGACGATAGCATCTTTCCGCGCAGCTTATTGCTGGTTAGAAACGGAAATCATACAACTGTCTCGGCAGGCCGGCAGTGCCGATTAAACACGACCCCAGCTGTGCGCTGCGGGCGTGAACCTACGGTCTTTGACAGATTCATTTCTAAATTTTAAGCGTCAAATCCGAGACGCGTGTTCCAATAGGGCCATTTAGGCCGCATCGGGTTTAGGGTTTTGAACTATTTTAACAGATCTTTAACCAGAGCTGCATCAACCTTGAGGGCAGGCCCCATGGTCGTTGAAATCGCAATTCCTTTAAGATAGGTACCTTTGCTGGAAGCCGGCTTGAGACGCATAATGGTATCAAAAAAAGCCGTCATGTTCTGAACAATTTTATCAACACCAAATGAGACTTTGCCCATGGGTACATGCACAATTCCAGCTTTTTCAACTCTAAAGTCGATCTTGCCGGCCTTCAAATCCTGGATGGCCCGTGCAACTTCGAATGTGACCGTTCCGCTTTTGGCGTTCGGCATGAGTCCGCGGGGCCCCAACAGCTTTCCAATCTTTCCAACGGAGCCCATCATATCGGGAGTGGCAACGGCTTTGTCAAACCCGAACCAACCGCCTTTAATTTTTTCAATCAAATCGTCATTGCCGATAAAATCAGCGCCGGCTTCAGAAGCCTCAGTTTCCTTTTCACCCTTGGCAAACACCAGCACTTTGATATCCTTGCCGGTACCATGCGGCAGGACCACACTGCCCCTGACCATTTGATCCGCATGCCTAGGATCAACACCCAGACGTACGGCGAGATCGACTGTTTCATCAAACTTGGCATACGCTGTACCCAAGGTCATTTGAATGGCATCGTCGAAACTGTTGACACCTTCAGATTCGAATTTTTTCTTGGTATCTAGATATTTTTTCCCGCGTTTCGGCATCTTTCTATGCATCTCCCTCAATCGCGTCGCTTGTTTCGGGTTACAGGCTGCAAACCGTTTAACCCCTGCCCTGCAATCCCATCTCGCAACGGTAATGTTAATTCACTTCTATACCCATACTTCTCGCCGTTCCTGCGATGATCTTGCAGGCAGCGTCTAAATCATTGGCATTCAAATCAACCATTTTCAATTTTGCAATCTCTTCAACCTGCTGCCGCGTAACAGACCCGACACGCTCGCGTTTGGGATCTGCGGCGCCTTGTGCAATTTGGGCTGCTTTCTTTAACAATACCGCCGCCGGCGGTGTTTTCGTGATAAACGAAAAAGATCGATCCTGGAAAACGGTTATAACGACCGGTATGATCATGCCTTCTTCATTAGCGGTTTTGGCGTTAAACGCCTTGCAAAAATCCATGATATTGACGCCATGTTGACCCAGGGCTGGCCCAATGGGTGGCGACGGATTGGCTTTTCCCGCTTCTACCTGCAATTTGATCATTGCCAATACTTTTTTTGCCATTTGCTTTTTCCGCTCCTAATTCGATTAAACTTATATAAAAGCTAAATATTCGGTTATTGCATCTTCGCAACTCGTATTTCTTTTACCACAGAGGCCACAGAGATCACAGAGTTTGAACTCAAAACTTAAGGCGCTCTGTGTGCTCTGTGCGCTGCGTGGTGAAAAATAAGTATTTGAAATTTTTCCGAATGACTCCTAACACCGACTAAAGTTTTTGAACCTGTACAAACTCCAATTCAACCGGAGTTGAGCGGCCGAAGATGCTCACCAGCACCTTGATTTTTCCCTTTTCAGGATTGACTTCCTGAACGGTTCCATTGAAATTGGTAAAAGGTCCGTCAATGACGCGGACTTCGTCTCCGGATTCGAAAAAATATTTGGGTTGCGGTTTAAGTTTACCGGCTTCCATGCGATTTAAAATTCGATCTGCCTCTTCATCGGACAGTGGCGTTGGTTTGCGCCGGCCGCCCAAAAATCCGGTTACTTTAGCAGTGTCATTGACGATATGCCATGTTTCATCATTTAGATCCATCTTGACCAGAATGTAGCCCGGATAGAACTTGCGTGCCGATGTTTTGCGTTTGCCTTTCACAAGTTCAACGATTTCTTCAGTTGGCACAACCACCTCTCCAAATTTATCCGCATGTTGGGTTGTGCTAATACGTTCTTCCAGGCTGGCTTTGACTTTGTTTTCAAAACCTGAATAGACATGGATGATATACCATTTAAGCGCCAATCGTTTTCCTCCTCATTTTATTGCAAGACGACACGGATTAGATTGGACAAGCCGATATCAACGAATCCAAGAAACATAGAAATAATTAAAACCAGCGCAATGACAACCGCGGTGGAACCGATGGTTTGTTTGCGCGACGGCCAGGTCACCTTTTTGAGCTCTATTTTCACCTCTCTTAAAAATTGGATCGCCGTTTGAACAATGTTAGTCTTCGGTTTGGCAGTCGCGGTGCTGATCGCCGGAGACTGCTTTTTGCTTGCCACCAATTTTGCCGCCTGGGCCTTTTTACTACGTGTTGCAGCACGGGCCGTCTTTTTTCCGCTGACCTCAGCTGCCTTTTGAACGTTTTGGGTTGCAGCAGACGCGATCGATTTTTTCTTCTTTTTTTTGGCGCCAGAAGTTTTTTTGCGTTGTAGCCGTCCCATATCACTCCTAAAATGTTGAAAGCTCAAAGCGTCAAAGATATGAGGAATTCCATTGTTTCCTGACCTTCAAACCCTGAGCCTTAAAAAAGGAGATGGCAGGCCAGGAGGGATTCGAACCCCCAACCGCCGGATTTGGAGTCCGATGCTCTACCGTTAGAGCTACTGGCCTGCATCCTTAAATTGGAATCCGTTGATTAAAAACGAGCTTGGGTGCTATAGATAAAAGACCGAAGCCGTTGTTTATGCTTAATTCAACAATCGTTCTTTAGTCGATGTCATCCGGAAATGTTTATTTTGTCTCCCGGTGAGGCGTATGCTTGCGACAAAATCGACAATATTTACTGAATTCCAGCTTATCTGGCGTCGTGCGCTTATTTTTTGTAGTTGTATAATTTCTTCTTTTGCATTCCGTGCATGCAAGGGTAACAATTATTCTCACCGTTCGACTCCCATAGCGTTATTCGATAATATCGCTGACCACGCCGGCCCCCACGGTGCGACCGCCTTCGC
>CAZJHF010000083.1:0-12022 GCA_964545505.1 uncultured Desulfobacterales bacterium
TCGCAAATTTGTGAACAGCCAGTACAGTAACCGGGAGCCGTATGCCGGGCATATTGCTGCAAGCGTCGCCGGTCACCACCGGAAAGTTCTTTCTTGTTCAATGCCGCTTCGACATTGGCCTGCAGGAGGGTCATATTGGGCATTGCCGAACAGATGCTGGCAATATGAGGATTTTCCCATACCACCTTCAGCTTGGCCTGCTCTTCGGTATACCCTTTTTTCAAAAAATTTTCGGTCATCTTCAAGGCATCATCGGTTTCAGATCCGATGGACGCATAAAAATTTGCAGAGAAAGTCGCCTGTGTTTTCATGGCGGTCAATCCGATCCCGGCTGTGACACAGGCTTCAACTGCTCTTTTCATTCTGTCCTCGACCATGAGCCGATAGTTGTAGCTCATCATGATGCCGTCGATCCAACCCAGCTTAGCAGCGGCAAGCATGCTGTCTGCCATATTTTTGTGGGCGCTAAAACCAAACAAGCGAATTTTTCCTTGCGCTTTGGCTTTAGCGGCCCAAATTTTTACGGCTTCTGTTAATTCCTTTTTTACATTGCTGACATAATGAATGAAATACATGTCAATGTATGATGTATTCATTCTTTCAAGCGAGGTATTCAATTTTTCGGTTAATTTTTCCGGATTTGAGGTCGCCGCTTTTGTCACCAGAAAGACATTTTTGCGGTCATCCGGATACTTGGTGAAGTATTTTCCGATGGCTTTTTCGTTTTTCCCCCAGCCATATGAATCGGCCGTATCCCAATAGGTGACACCCATTTTAAAAGCCTGCCTGAAAACAAGCAGGTCGGAAACCTTTAAGACACCACCCAATGATAGAACAGAAACATTCACACCGGTTTTTCCGAATGGTCGTTTGGGTACCACCTTTTTTTGGGGTGCCTGGGTTGTCGAGCTGCCATGGGCCTTATTTAAAGCGCTTAATGGAAGCAATGCCGTTCCGACACCAGCGGCACCGGCACGCTTGATAAAATCACGCCTTGAAAAATTCGTTTTTTTGTCGGACATTTTCAAAATCTCCTTTTTCTATAAGATACCTAAAATGCATTTAACATTTAGTGTCTTTAGGGCAACACTATCCACAAATCACTAAATATATACGGGTTGGGCCCGTTGCCTGTCAAAGGTTCTCGTGAAACGCAATTAGTCCGTTGCCGGTAAAAATCATAGAACAGGATGTGATGCACATCAGGCGATTTTTTTGGGTGCTATGAATCATGGGGTTCAAACCGGGGCCTTCAAAAGATCCGTTCCCGGCCCTCGATGCAGCGACAAAAAAAAGAAGGCCTGCAGCACCATTCCGTGATCAATTTCTTTATTTACAATCTTCGCTCGAATATCTTTAAGCGGTACAGTTAAAATGTCAATATCTTCACCCGCATCCAGGTTTTGCTCCTGGGCTTGGACGGCGTCTTCAGCCAGGTAGAAAAAACAGCGATTGCTAAGGATTGCCGGCTGGGGGTAACATTCTCCGATCAGCCGGATATTCGATACCTTGAAACCGGTTTCTTCCAGCAGTTCCCTTTGAGCGGACAATTCCGGGGTAGTGTCGTCCGGGTCCACCAGGCCACCGGGCAGCTCCAGGCTTACCTGCTCGGTGCCGTGCCTGTACTGGCGCACCATTACAACCTCCTGCTGTGGTGTCAGTGCCAGAACCAGCACCCAGTCGGGAAACTGGAGGGCAAGCATCTCTCTGATTTCGCCCGTGCGGGGTGAGCGAACCTGCTTTTTGTGCAGTGAAAAGAGTTTATAATCTGCTATTTGCTGGCGTTTTAGTATGGCCCATTTTGCAATCATCGCCCGGCTTCCTTTTCGCGTTTTTCGAGTTCATCTTTTGCGATGCGGTAAGCGGTTTGCGTAAAAAACCAGCGATCCAAGTGTTTTCCCAAACGGCTTAACCCTCTGGCAATTGTCTCTTCAAACCGCTGGTTGTCAATTTCAAATCCTTTTTGAGAGTAGCGGAATAGCTTGTCAGCATCTTTCACGATCTGATCATTGAGTGAAATGGCCGTTTTTCTGGAATCATGACCGTCAATTATTTTGAGTATCTCAGAGATTTTGTCTTTATCATATCGAACCTTTGACAGGATATCGCCGGCTATCCTAACGCCTTGTTCCTCGTGGGTCCGGTTAAGCTCGGGAGAAGTTGCCCTGGGCCCGAAAGCTTTCAAATGAAGATCTTCCGGCACTTTTTTCCAGCCCACATCATGTAAAATGACGGCCGGAATCACGATGTCTTCCTCGCCGCCTTCGGCCTTTAGCAGCTCGCGCGCAAACTGCAAGGATATTTCGACATGAACGTCATTGCGTCGCGTATTAAGATACGATCGGGCCAGTCGGTAGATTTGATCAATTACAGAACTATCGCTCATTAAGGTATCACATTCGGTTAATTTTTCTTTGTTCCTCTTTACGTTGGGAAAGAATTTTGGCCATCAACAGGCCGATTCCCATGGGATGCAGGTCCTCTGACTTCAAACCGATCAAGGTATCGACAAAAGCCCTGGCAGGCGGTGAAAGGACCTGCTCTTTCAGGTAGGCAATACTGACATCCAGATACACTTTGGAGCCTTTCAGGGGAACGGTCGCCAGTTTTTTTTCTTTCAGCTCTGCGGCCACGGCTTCTTTGACGACAAACGAGACCCCTTCGCCGCGCTGCACCAGTTGTTTGATAAATTCGGTATTGCTGGTTTCCATTAGAATATTGGGTGTGCAGCCCTCATTTTCAAATAATTCCTCAACCAGTTTACGCGTCCCGGAGCCTTTTTCTTTCATAATAAAAGGTACTGTCGCCAGTTCCTCAAAGGAAATCATTTTCTTGTGCATCAGGGGGTGCCTCCGTGACACAATTAGTGCCATTTCCTCCTGGCTAAAAGGGAAAAAATGAACCCCCGGGTTGTCTTCAGCTTTGGCGATAACGGCCACTTCAATTTTAAACTCCAGCAAACCGTGAATCATGTCCAGTGAGCTGCCCTCATTCAGCTGAATTTTAATCTGGGGATATTTCTGGTGAAAAGTGGTGATCATCAGGGGCATAAAATAGCGCGCATAGGCCTTGGTGGTCCCCAGGCTGAGTACGCCTCTTTTGAGCTCACGCATGTCGTCAATGACGGCTTCAATTTCTTTTTCAAACTTAAAGATTTTGGCCGCATATTGGTATAGAGACCGGCCTTCATCGGTCAGATAAATCTTGCGGCCCTTCTTTTTAAATAGTTTCAGGTTGCAAAATTCTTCAAATGACTTGATCTGGGCAGTAACCGCCGGTTGGGTAATAAACAGTTCACCGGCTGCGGCTGTAAAATTCAAGTTTTTGGCCGCATAATAAAAAACTCTGAACTGGTTAAAATTTAACATAGTTAATTTTTTTTATGGATAGATTTGAACCATAAGCAGAGCTTATGCATAGCATAAAAAGAATTGGTTTGACAGTTTTTTTTTATTGGTCCATAAAAAATGAATCCTATTTAATTTCAGGCTTCTGTGCTCACGCCACAACTGGTTCAGCAATGCATTCGAGTTCCAGTACCTCCGACCGAAAGCCTTTAATTTTATTTCAAAAAATTACGTAAACTCACCAAATAGCGTTTAACCCCACCATGAAAAGGAGGAAGAAAATGGCCGATCAACCTGGTAGATTCCCGGATCCTCATGAGTTTGAGGTCCCTTCTGAACTTGAAGGTTGGGAAGAAATGTATCCGACGCACCACCTTTTTTCCGAAGACAGAGCAGAATGGGAAAAAGCGCAATTCTGGTATCAGGACAAAATTCATGCCCCGGAACCCGTGCCGCCCCTGGATTTGATTTTCCAGGAAGCCTGGCAGATCTCCCTCTCACAGTACACCACCCGGGTATTCTGCATCCCGCCGGCCCAGGGGATCGCCCAGCGCATGATGGGGTGTTACATGTACATCTGCGCCATCGCACCACCCCCGGATGAAATCATCGGTGAGAAAGCCGCGCATTTTGAAAAACGCGTATTTTATGTGTTCGAACATTATAATGAACTCTGGGACAAATGGCTGGTCAAGTTTAAAGCTCTCGGTGAAGAGATGGCCGCGGTGAAAGTCCCCAGCGAGTTGCCAAAATATGTTCCTGATGAGGAAGTGCTGCCGGCACCCACCGGAGTGTATGACAGTTATTACTTGATTGAATCCTTTGACAAGCTGGTCAATCAGATGTTCAAAGGCTGGCAGTATCATTTTGAAATGCTGAACCTGACCTATCTGGCTTACCTCATGTTTGCAGATGTAACCCGCAAGCTTTTCCCCGGAATCAGTGAAAGCGCCATCGGCAAGATGGTTGCCGGCGCATATGTATCGATGTTCAGGCCTGAAGAGGAGCTGGTGCGTCTATCTAAACTGGCAAATTCCGCCAAGGACGTTTCCGCGATACTCAAAAGCGACAAATCGGTGGAAGACAAGGTTGCCGAACTGCAACAATCAGCGGATGGAAAAAATTGGCTCGCGGAATACGAGAAAGCTAAAGATCCCTGGTTCTATGTATCCTGCGGCAGTGGCTGGTTTCATTACGAGGGTAGCTGGCTGACCGATCCGGACATTCCCTACAGTTACATGAAAGACTATGTCCAGCGGCTGGAAAAAGGCGAGACCATCGAGCGCTCGCTGGATCAGATTGAAAAGCAAAGAGATGAAGTTGTAGCGGAATATCGCAAACTCATCAAAACCGATGAAGATCGCAAGGCTTTTGATGATGCTTACAACACGATTCGAACCATTTACCGCTATGCTGAAGACCATCTGTTCTGGGTTGAACACTGGTTCCACACCATCTGGTTTGACAAAATCAGAAATTTCGGGAAGCTGCTGGTTAATTGCGGCATGATCAACGAAGTTGATGACATCTTCATGTTCAACCGCTATGAAATTCCGCAGCTGCTGACCGAAGTGTCGACCGGCTGGGCACTGGGTGTGGATATCCCCATGCGCGGAAACCACTACAAGTCTAAAGCCGCAAAGCGCAGAAAAATCCTTGCGGCCGCCGGCAAGTGGAACCCGACCCCGGCGCTGGGCGTCCCGCCTGAAGAAGTGGCCGAGCCCTTCACGATCATGCTATGGGGTATCACCACCGACAAAGTTCAGGAATGGCTCAAGGGTGTTGACGCAACCGCGGGCGAGGATGTCTCTGAGATCAAGGGCTTTGCTTCATCGGCCGGTATCGCCGAAGGCCCAGCCCGGGTGCTCAAGCTGCTCAAAGACATTACGGATTTACAGGCCGGTGAGATCCTGGTCTGTCCGTCCACCAATCCATCCTGGGCGCCGGTATTTACCAAAATCAAAGCTACCGTGACCGATATCGGCGGACTGACCAGCCATGCCGCCATTGTCTGCCGGGAATACGGCGTTCCATCGGTGACCGGCACCGGCGTAGCGACCCAGGTCATTAATACCGGCGATATCATCAAAGTGGACGGTGATAGCGGCGTGGTCGAAATCGTCAAAAGAGCAGGATAAGCAGGCAGCAAAAGTTAAATGAACTGCTGAATGTATTTCAGCAGTTTAGATAGCCTTTGCGTTCTACCAAAATGCCTCTGACTGAACCCCCTTCCCGTCAGGGAGGGGGGTTCAGAAAGATGGACGTCGGAGGAATATAAAATGGATTATATCCTGGATTTTGAAAGACTGGATAAAGATTCACTTCCTATCGTCGGCGGCAAAAATGCAAGCCTGGGAGAAATGATCAAAGCCGATATTCGGGTCCCGCCCGGATTTGCGGTGACAACTGACAGTTATTTATTGTTTATCACCGATGCCGGAATAAAGGACAAGATTATTGAAATTGTATCCGATTTAGACCCCGATGATGTCGCAGCCCTCAATCAGGCCAGTGCCGACGTGCAGGAATTGATCAAACAGACGGCCATGCCCGAACCTGTGGCCCAGGCCATTACGGACGGTTATTCGCAGCTGTGCAGCAAATGTGCCGTCGAGCTCATTCCGGTGGCCGTTCGCTCAAGTGCCACCGCTGAAGATTTACCCACCGCGAGTTTTGCCGGCCAACAGGACACCTATCTCTGGATACAGGGCGCAGACCAGGTGATCACCCACGTGCAAAATTGCTGGGCCAGCCTGTACACCCCGCGAGCCATCGCCTACCGGATCAAAAACGACTTTCCCCATGAAAAAGTGCTCATCAGCGTGGGCGTACAGAAAATGGTCAACTCCAAAGCTGCCGGTGTGATGTTCACGATTAATCCGACCGATGGCGATATATCCAAAGTTGTCATTGAAGGCAGCTGGGGACTGGGCGAAACCGTGGTTTCGGGCTCGGTCAATCCGGATAAATTCGTCGTCGATAAAGTCATGCTCGAAATCAACGAGAGGACCATATCCACCAAACACATCGAATGTGTCTATGATCTGGAACAGGGCAAAGTCATCGATGCGGATGTCGCTGAGGATGTGCAGTGCACCTGCTGCCTGGCAGACGATGAAATTAAAGCGTTGGTGAGAGCGGGCAAAAATATCGAAAACCATTATGGACGGCCGATGGACATCGAATGGGCGATTGATAGAGATATTGGCTTTCCGGAGAATATGTTTATTGTCCAGGCGCGACCGGAAACCGTCTGGAGCCAGCGCAAGACAGAGTCGGTCATCGGTGGCAAGACCGGTCTGCAGTTGTTGAAGGAACAGGCCATGAAACGCATCAAACTCCCCTGACAAGTAATTTTTTCAATCGAACACATCTGTCACATAAGGTCATTGATCGGATCCGATGAGGCGGATGTCAAATCGAATAAACATCTCAGTTGTATATGGCTGAAAGAAACATCAGAGATTGAAATATAGAAGGATTAACCATTACCTAACAATTTTTTGATTATTTAATTACCCTATATGAAATTTTAGAAAAGGAGGAAAGGTTTTATGAGAGACATGAGAGATTTTATTGCCAAAGGCGAAGAAACCGGTCTGTGTAAACGGATCACCGCCGAAGTGGACTGGAACCTGGAGCTGTCGCATATCGCCAAGCTTAACGAAGAGCAAAGCGGTCCGGCGCTTCTTTTTGAAAACGTAAAAGATTATGATACGCCGGTTATTACCAGTGTCTGCACCACAGTCGAGCGACTGGCTTTGATTATGGGTCTGCCGCTGGATTCTACGCTGGTGGATCTATATGAAGAGTGGGCCAAGCTGGGTGAAAATCTAACGCCGCCTAAAGAAGTTTCATCATCAGGCGCCCCGTGTAAAGAGAACATCTTAACCGGTGATCAAATCGACCTTTTTAAATTTCCGGTTCCCCAGTGGTATCCCCTGGACGGCGGGCGTTATATCGGTACGGCCCATTTTATTATCAGCAAGGATCCGGAGAGCGGCTGGGTCAATCTGGGAACCTACCGCAGTCAACTGCTGGCCAAGGATAAAATCGGCACCCAGTTTATCAAGGGCAAACACGCCGACATCATGCTCAAAAAATACCAGGCCATGGGAAAACCCATGCCGGTTGCATCAGTGATCGGTTGCGATCCTTTGTTGTTTGTGCTGGGAGCCGCGCGTGTATCTGCATTTGTCTCCGAATATGACGTCTACGGTGCGCTGCGCGGTGAAGCCATCGAAGTGGTCAAGGGCGAAACCGTCGATCTTCCCATACCGGCCCAAGCTGAAATCGTGATCGAGGGTGAAGTGGATGCCGACCAATTCATGGAGGAAGGACCTTTTGGCGAGTACACCGGTTATTATTCCGGTGTCGGCACCGATCCGCGTAATTTTATCGATGTCAAATGCGTCACCCACCGCGACAACCCCATTTTGTGGGGGACCACCGTGGGCCGTGCTGTTACCGACACCCATATGACCATGGCCCTCTCGTACGGGGCGACCCTGTGGCAACAGCTGCTGGCCATGAAAATACCGGGTTTAAAAGCGGTTTACTGCCCACCGGAAGGCTCGGGACGATTCCTGGCCATCATTTCCATGAAGCAGATGTATCCCGGACATGCCGATCAGGTTCTAACCGCCGCCATTTCCACTGAAATGGGCGCCTATGGCCTCAAGACGGTCATCGTGGTGGATGAAGATATCGAACCCTGGGATATCCCAAGGGTCATGTATGCCCTGAGTTTCCGATTCCAACCCAATCGTTCGCAGGTGATTAAGCGTGGAAGATCAACGCCGCTGGATCCTTCTTTGCCTATCGAAGCCAGGGAGATTACGGGCCGGCTCCTGCTGGATGCCACCATTCCCTATGATTGGAAGCAGAAGCCCATCCCCATCGAACTGGATCCGGAAATAGTGGAGCGGGTTCAGCGTAGATGGTCTGAATATGGTCTCTAAGGGCAGTCATAAAAATGCATCTAAAATTCGGTTGAGCCCGTTACCCGGTAGCTCGTTTCTAAAATTAGAAAACCGGGTCTACTCCTATTTTAACGGGCTCAACAGGCTCAACCGGCAACCTAAATTAAGGAACTGCGAAGATGGCAGATAACAAATTGTTAGAAGGCAAACGCATTCTGGCGGTCGACGACGAACAGGATGTCCTGGACACCCTGGTCGATTTACTGCCCATGTGTGAACTGGTAACCGCTTCTTCATTCGAAAAAGCCCAGGAACTTCTGGACTCCCAGGAGTTTGATCTGGTCATTCTGGATATCATGGGGGTTGACGGCTACGATCTGCTGGTTATGGCGACTCGCAAAAACATCCCGGCCGTCATGTTGACCGCCCATGCCTGGAGCCCGGATAACCTGGTGCGCTCAATCAAAGAGGGCGCGGTTTCGTATCTGCCCAAAGAAGAGTTGGCAAACATCACAGACTATTTGAATGATGTGTTAACTGCCAACAAAGAAGGTCGCGATCCCTGGGTGTCCTGGCACGAACGGTTGCCGGCCTCGTATTTCGAGCGGCGCTGGGGTGCGGCCTGGAAAGACAACGACCGGCAATTCTGGGAAACCTTTAAAGCCGGTTTAAAGGCCAAGCGATCCGCATCAAAAAAAGAAGATTAGAATAACAGCACATAGACATAACAATTAAAGGGAGGAACGTTGTGAAACCGATCCGTTATCAAAAAGAGATGGTGGATGAATTTTTAGAAGAAGGCTATTGGACCCAGGAGCTCTTTTATGATTTCTGGGATAGAAATGCCCGCGAATTCGGCAACCAGGAAGCCCTGGTGGACTCTAAATTTCGTGTTACCTGGGCGGAAGCCAAACGTCTGGTGGACGGGATTGCATCTACCTGGGTTCAGATGGGCATCCCCCAGTATGCGCGCATCATTATTCAATCACCCAACAGTGTTTACGGCTTCCTGGCCAGAATAGCCGCCGAAAGAGCCGGCCTCATCTCTCTGACGGTCTATCCGTATCTGCGTCAACGGGAATTGGAATACATGGTGGAAAGGACCGAAGCCTCGGCTGTGGTTATCCCCCATGAATACCGCAAATTTAATTACTTGGAAATGTATAAAGAACTGCAACAGCGGTTTCCACATCTGTAAAATATTTTTCTTTTTGACGACACGGTACCGGATTCAGCTCCTGAGAACACCTATTCGCTGACCCAGTTGGCCCAGGCGGCAGCTGAAAAACCGATCGATGAAAATGCCCTCAACGAAAGACGATTGGATCCGCTCTATAATATAGCGCTGCTGACCACCACATCCGGCACCACCGGACTGCCTAAACTGGTGGAATGGCCCACCGCCCCGCGGGTGTGTACCTCCAAAGGGCGGGTCAGCATCTGGGGTCTGAACAACAATGATATTACCATGGCAATTGCCCCGCATGCCGGCGGGGCAGCCGGAACCCTGACCTATTTTGCGGCACCGTTGGCCGGTGCCAAAACGATCATGCTCGAAGAGTTCGTACCGGAGGATGCCCTGGCTCTGATTGAAAAGGAAAAAGCCACGGCGATCGGGGTGGTCCCCACGCATTTAGTGCGCATGCTGGAATGTGACACCTCCAAATATGATCTCAGCTCACTGCGGTTTATCCGCTCCGCCGGTGGCTATCTGTCGCCCCAGATCGCCGAAGAAGCCGAAGAGGCCTTCGGTGCGGTCATCACCAGCGACCTGGGCACCCAGGACATGGGCTCGGTTTCCGGTTGTCGGGTCGAAGACAGCAAGGATTTGCGCCGCCGAACCGTCGGCCGCATGCTGCCCGGCAACAAGGTTGTCCTTAAGGATGAAGATGGTAATGCGGTTCCCGACGGCGAGCCCGGCATCCTGTATTTCAGAGGCCCTCATGCCCCAGCCGGCTATTATCGCGATGAAGAATTGACATCCACCGTGTTCGATCCCAATGGGTGGACCACCACCGGGGATATCGTCAAATTCGATCAGGAGTGTCTCTGGATATTGGGCCGCGCCAAGGATATGATCATTCGCGGCGGACAGAATATCTATCCGGCCGAAATCGAGGGTTTGCTTAATGACCATCCCAAGGTCGCATCGGTTGCCGTTGTCGGCTATCCGGACCGGGAAATGGGCGAACGGGCCTGCGCCTACGTGATACCCAAAGGAGGCCAGGATTTTAGCTTCGATGAAATGGTGGAATTTTTGAAAGGTAAACAATTGGCCATGTTCAAACTGCCGGAGCGCCTGGAAGTGGTTCCGGAATTTCCGGCGGTCGGCGATTCGGGCAAGGTCAACAAAGAAACCCTGAAGAAGGAAATTGCGGAGAAGGTAAAAGCAGAAAATGCCTAAAAACCCATCTCAAAAATGCATCTAACGCCCAAGGGCATTGTTGCAAACCGATTCAAAATACTCGAATACTAACGTGTATGCTCCGCTTTCGAATCGGTTTGCGTCGCGCCCTTGGACGTGATCTACTATTTTTGAGATAGGTTTTAGTAATTTATTTCTCATTCAAACCTGTGTAGATGGACGATTATGGATCAAACGGGTATGTGTGAGTAAAAAATTAAAATAAATAACTGATGGAAAAGACCGTACTGATCATATCGACCCTGGATACCAAAGGGTTGGAAACCGAATATGTTGTGGAAAAATTAAAAGAACTGGGTCTCACCACGCTCTTGATGGACATCTCCATGCGGAGTGATGCCTCAACCGGCGCCGACATCCCACCGCAGAGTATTGCCGCAGCCGGCGGCAGCAGTTTTGAAGAAATTCGCAACTCACGTAACCGATCCCAGATCACCAATATTACCATCGCGGGTGCCGCTCGCATTGCGGGCGACCTGCTTTCTGAAAATAAACTGGACGGAGTGATCGCCATCGGTGGCTCAACCGGCACGCTGATGGCTACCGATGTGATGCGCTCGCTGCCCTTTGGCATCCCCAAGGTGATGATTTCTTCTACGGCTGCACTACCGGGTCTTGCCACCCGCTATATCGGCACCGGTGATATTGCTCTTTTCCATTCGGTGATCGAAATTTCCGGCGTCTCCGATTTGCTTAAAAATGTCATGGATCGGGCAGCCGAAGCCCTGGCTGGGATGGTGCTGGGCAAAATCACATCAGCCAAAACCGGTGAAGGTAAGGCCATTGCTTTGACCATGCTGGGTCCCTGTGAAAAATGTGCCAGTGCCGTTCGCGCCGGCCTCGAGAACAAAGGGTTTCAGGTCATCGGATTTTCGGCTGCAGGTATTGGTGACCGAGCCATGGAAGATATGATTGCCAGTGGTTTTTTCCAGGGAGTTGTTGATCTTGCCCCGGGTGGCGTCGGGGAACATCTGTTTGGATTTATGCGTGATGCCGGTTCCCAGCGCCTGGAAGCAGCCGGCAAGGCCGGTATCCCCCAGATCATATCAACCTGCAGTGTTAATCACATGACGCCGGCCAAATCAAAATATAAACCGGACTTTCATGAGCGCCGTAAATACGATCTGGATAAATTTAGAACCTGGATACGATTATCAAGCGCTGAACTAGAAGAAGTTGCCGGCGCTTTTGCCAACAAACTCAATCAAGCGACCGGTCCGGTAAACGTCGTCATACCTCAAAATGGATGGTCTTCGGTGGACAGCCCGGATAATCCAACATACGATCCGCAAGAAGACCAGGTATTTGTCGAATCGCTGCGCCGTCAG
>CAZJHF010000084.1:0-11929 GCA_964545505.1 uncultured Desulfobacterales bacterium
AAGACCGTTATGATAACGTGGCAAATCTGGCAAATTATCAGGGCCCGGTTGCCATCATACAGGCCGGACAGGATGAAATCATCCCCAATCGGCTGACCCGTCGCCTGTATGAAGCCTTGCCCGGGCCAAAGCGTCTGTGGACATTTGCAGCGGCAAGGCATAATAGCTGGCCATCCGGCTCCGACCAGCCATGGTGGGCTGAAATGATGCATTTTTTACATCCGGCAACTGCCGGGCATATGGCCAAATAACGATTGCAGATTTTGGCACTAAACCTTACATTGGGCTACGGAATCCCGTGACATTTTTAGCATGAAGGAGATGGCTGATGAGTGAATTTAGCGAGCGATTGATTCAGTTAAGGGCTGATAGCAAATTAAGCTTAACAGAAATCTGTCAGGGAGCCGGCATTCCACCGTCCCGCCTGGTCGAACTGGAAAGAGGCATCCGCATTCCGACATCCGGCCAGATTGAACATCTTGCAAATTATTACAGCGTCGATTCTGGCGAGCTCGTCGAGCTGACCAAAGCATTGGAACAATCAGGCTAAAGGTGATTTTTATGGCGATACGGCAATTTTACCACCTGACCGCGTGGGTGATCATGGGTGCCATCACTTGTCTTTGCTTGAGCATACCTGCCAGCGCATCCGAGATTCTGAGGCTCAATCTGGATAGTGCCGACGCCCTGGGCACCCTTGTTGCGACTGATCAAAAGGTCAAGTTCGAAGGCAACGGTTCAATTCGCGTTTCGACAAAATGGCCGACCACTGTCTGTTTGGGTCAAATATCAGAACTGAACATTGAAAATGCCAGCTTAGTTTATCAGGCAAAGGTCAAATCGGAAGACCTGGACGGTGCCGCATTTCTGGAAATGTGGTGTAAGGTGGGTTCCGGTCAATACTTTTCGAGGGGATTGAATTCAACAATATCGGGCACAAAGGACTGGCAGACGATCAGCACAGCTTTTATCCTCAATAAAGGTCAAGAGGCGCAAAGCGTCACATTAAACCTGGTCATCAATGGTCTGGGCACCGTCTGGGTCGATGACATTCAGCTCGTTGAAAAACCTTTAAAGTAGCACGGCGGCTTTGCGCTTAAAGGCCTTTTTTAAAAAAATCCAAAAAGCCAGAGCCGCTACCCCCTTAGGCTCCAAACTGGGACATACCATCTTACCACTTAATAATCGGTCCATTCAACAATGCCTCAAAGAAATTAGCACCGTCGATTTGGCCCGGGCCATTAAAGGAATGGATGGCAAAGCCCAGATAAAAGTATTTAAAAATTTGCCCAAACGCTCCACCGCCATCCTACAGGAAACCGTCGAGCATCTCGACTTGATGCGTGAATCCGAAATGAACGAAGCCCAGGAGAAAATGCTTCTGGTAATTGCCGATTTGGATAAGCAGATGGACGAGTTGCTGTCTACCAATTGACCTTGAGGTTGAGCCCGTTACCCGTTGCCCCGTTTTCCGATTAAACCAATCAAATCTTTTTCTTTTTTAACCGGCTCAATCGGCCCAACTGGCTTAACTGGTCAACCAAAAAGGGCGATCTACTATTTTTGAGATAGCTTTTAGGTTCGCATTTCATTTCAATGAATCTGAAGAGCGGGCATGTTATTTTTTGAATGGCGATATGAGGATTAGTTGCCCTTAAAAGCCACACTGTGACCCGATATTTGGGATGACCTGCAACCAACTATTGGGAACTGAGCATGCGTAGATATCATCCCAAATATCGGATCACCTGCACGATGATAATCATATCGCCTTTCAGGAAATGACATGACCCGCACGCATTCGATCAGTTTTTCTGAGGCAACACATTATATAAAGCCTATTTGCGGATACGGCCCCCCATCCAGAAATTCCTGGTTCAGACCCCACCAGCGGCGACCCACCGTCGTGTACACGCGGCGGTAATCCACACTGTATTTTAAATCCTCATTTTCCAGTTCCTGCAGCGAGGGCTGTCGGCCGTAAAGTCCGCCCTTGACCTTACCGCCCATCACCAAATGGGGGGCTGCGGTGCCATGGTCGGTACCGCGACTGCCGTTTTCAGCCGGGCGCCGGCCAAATTCAGAATAGGTCATCACCAGCACCTGGTCCCAGCGGCCCATATGCTGCACGGCTATCCGAAAGGCACTCATGGCTTCTGCCAGCTGTTCAAGCAACCGATCATGAAGGCTGCGCTGGTTGGCATGTGTATCAAATCCGCCGTGGGATACTTTGATCACCGGGATGGCCGCATCGCCGGCAATCAGCCGGGCCGCCGTTTGCAGGTGTCGCCCAATTATCGTTTTTGGAAAAATCACATCGGATGGCAACTGGATTTTGGTTTTCTGATCCAATTCCCGGGCCGCGCGGTAGACATCATTTTGGACCGACAGCAAGTGCTTGAGGGCCGGGTTCTGGCTGCTGGCTTCGATTTGTTGAACGCGTCTGGCCTGCCGGAAAAATTGCTTGAGGTTACGCATGATCACCAACCGCAGGTCACCACCGGCCAGCGGCCCGGCATCGCCACCGATGGCCGCACCGTCGGCAATGGCCCTTGAGGGCTCGGGCATCTGGGGCAGAATACGGGCCAGCCATCCGGTTTGCAGATATTGACTGCTGGAAGATCCGGTTTCCCAGATCTCGATGGAGCGAAAATGCGACCGATTGGGCTGTGGATAACCGACACCGGCAACAATCGCCAGCTGTTTGTGTTCCCAGGCATCCATCAAGGCTTTCAGACGCGGATTAAAGCCCAAATTTTCAGATAATTGCAGGACGGTATCGCGTTTGACGGCCAGACCGGATCGCAGTTGATAATAGCGCTCATTTGTATACGGCACGAGGGTATTGAGCCCATCGTTGCCGCCTTTCAATTCAATTAGCACCAGAGTCCGCTGCGAGACCTTTTCCATAGCACGCACGGACGACCAAAATAAGGGATTGAGCTGCCAGATGAGGGCGCCGGCTGCGATTTTAAGAAATTCTCTGCGCTTCATATGTGAACCTTTGTTTTGATTTTGATCGTTGTTTTTTTGCTACGACCCCTTATGCATGAGTTTGCATCCCGCTCCGGGCGGGACTGATAATTCATGCAGCGATCGAATATAGGAAAATAACCAGCCCCTTATTTTAATTGATAGACCGGATCCTGCACCAGCTGCGAAATCAGTGCCTGGCGATCGGTCAATGCTTGGGGCGGTGAAATCGGCGGCAGCGGTAACAATACCCGTGTGACCGTTTGATCGGTCAGGCTTTTCTTAAATAGCGGGCTGGATGCCATCTGGGGGCTCATGTTGGCTGCTGCTGTTGTTCCGGCATTTTTGCCGGCCTGCTGCATTTCCATGCCGCGTAAAAATCGATCCATGATCTGACGGCGCATCATGAGCGTATCAGATGAAATCCATTGCGTCCCCCCGGGCCAGCCTTTCACATTGGGCGGGTCCATCAGATCCTGACCCAGTCGGCGGCTGGCCAGCACGATACCGCGGCCATCCCCCATCGGAAATTGAAAAACCCGCAGGGTGCCCACAATTAAATCCACCGGTGATTTGATCATGGCACCATGCGTTTGTGGGTCCCTGAATGCCTTGCTGGTCAACAGGGCCTGCATCAGGGGTTTGAGTTCATAAGCGTTGGTCCGCAGCACCTCGGCCAGACGATCAATTTCCTGCTCATCCGGTGTTTGAGAAACAAACGTTTGCCAGAGTTTTGTGGTAATATGGGTGGCCACCCGGGGCTGCTCCAATACAATATTGATGATGTCATCCCCATTAAAACTGCCCGTACGCCCCATAAAGGTTTTGGCACCATAATCGTGACGACGCCGGACAAACCTGAATTTGCCGGTGCGCCGATCGATGGTCCAGCCGGTAAATGCGCGCGCGGCCTCTTTGACGTCTGTTTCGGTGTAATGGCCTTCACCCAGGGTAAACAGCTCCAGCAGCTCGCGGGCAAAGTTTTCATTGGGTTTGCCTTTCTGATTAAAGGCATTATCCAGATAAATGATCATGGCGGGATCTTTGGCGACGGCATGGATCAGCTGCCGGAAATTGCCCAGCGCATGCTGTCTTAACAGCAGGTTTTGGTTATACATCAGCTTGGGGGATTTTACCTTGCGCAAACCCGAGGTAAAATGATTGTGCCAGAAAAGGGTCATCTGCTCGCTGAAGGGCGCATCGGTTTGAACCATCTCGTGAAACCACCAGGCTTTAAGTTCAAAACTGCGCCGGCGCCATTGCTGGCGTAATTTTTTGCGCTCCTCCGGGCTGAGCTGTTTGATCTGTTTGCGGCTCATCAAGGGCTCATTGACCCACTCCGGCGGCGGCGTCTGTGCCCGAGTGCGCGTTTGTTTCAGTATGGTGGTCACCGCCTGCGCGTGGTCCATGGATTTGAAGACCTGAATTTGCTCCCAGCGGCCGCCAAAACCAGTGCGGCCCAGCAGATGCCGGGCCTCTTCAAAGCCGATACCCGCAGCAGCCATAGGCATCAAGCCCGGCAGGACGCTGAGAACCATAAAAACGAAAAGCCGTTTCATCACCCCCCCTTTTGACCGGTATAGCGATAGGGATAGCCAAATTGAGTTTCCTATTGTATACAAACCCATCAGGATTGTAAAAGTTTCGCTAACTGCAAATCATTTGTTCTTTAGATACTGAAAATTCCAGCTCAAATGCGGACTAGCGGGATGAATTATCAGCAGCGACATCGTGCACTGTCTGAATGCATTAGGGCTCGTTACAAAAAAACAGCCCACAACCTCATAGACCCCTATCGACGCCATGATACATGCGCCACTAAGGCATTATTTTATATTGGGTTGCCGTTCTTTTGTTACGAGCCTTTATGGATGAGTTTGCATCCCGCTCCGGGCGGGACTGATGATTCATGACGCGGCAAAACCGGAAAACGTTTAAAATCTATCTGATTATTTTTTGAAAGTTACCGTCATGAAAGACACCGATCTACTCATCATCCACCAGGGCGCCCTGGGCGATGTGGTCTTAACCTTTGCGGCTATCATCGCGCTTCGACGAAAATTTGATCGCATCGATATCCTCTGCCAGGGCCAGATCGGAAAACTGACAGTCAAGCTGGGACTGGTTGATAAAGCCTACCCTCTGGAGGCGGCCTATTTTGCATCCCTTTTTTCCGATGCGGCCGATGACAAGATCAAAGCTCTCATCCGCAGCTATGACAGGATAGTTGTCTTTTCATTCTCCACCGAACTTGAGAACACCATCAATCAGCTGACTGCTATGCCGTGCTTGCGGATACCACCCCGGCCGCCGGCCCGCGACAGGATCCATGTGGCCGAATTTTTGCTTCAAAACCTTATCGCCGGCAGGCTGATCGAAGCGGCCGGTGCAAATGATTTGGTGTCCGGCTGGCAGCAAAAGACCTGCAAAACGGACCGCTTGATCGACGCATCAAAAATCATCATTCACCCGGGCGCCGGCAGCATTCGCAAGCGCTGGTCTCTGGCAAATTTTTTGAACCTGGCAGACAACCTTGAAAAAAATGGATGGCAGCCACATTTTGTGTGCGGCCCGGCGGAAACGGACCTGGACAATGACATTAGGCGTCACCATCGACAGGTATACCGCTTCATCGAATTGACGGATCTGGTGGATTGGCTGAAAACCAGCGGCGGCTATATTGGCAATGATTCCGGTATCAGCCACCTGGCGGCGTTTTTAGGATTGCCGTGTGTGGTCATCTTCGGCCCGTCGGATCCGGCGCGCTGGACACCGCCGGGGCCACGGGTTCAGGTCGTACGGCCGGCTGTGGATTGTGACCCGTGCTTTGAAATCGCGCCACACAACTGCGACCGGCCTGCCTGCCGGACGGATGCAACCCTGGAATCAGTCATTCACGCATTTGATGGTGTGTTAGAGCGTGAGAGATTTTAGATGGGCCGTCGTGTCATGGTTGCAGGCATACGATTTGACCGGTCACATTGCAATGTGCTAATGGCCTTTACCAAACTGTATCAGGGAAAAAAGAATGAATCTCAGCTCCAAATTAGCGGCATTGGACCAGATTTATGATATCTATGACCGTTTTATCTTCGGGCACGAGCTCGTCTGTAAAAAAGGCTGCGCCCACTGCTGCACCACCAGTATCGCCCTGACCACAATTGAGGGCCATAAAATCATCCATCAGCTGATGTCAGAAAAAGATACGGACTGGAAGGGTGCCATCTGTCAGGCAAGCGATCAGGCGCATTTCCGGCCCCGGATCACCACCAACCAGCTTGCCCATATGTGCGCGAAAGGCATCGAGCCTCCGGAAGAAAAACAGCCTGAACGGCAAGCGTGCCCGTTTTTAAGCCATGACCAGTGCCCCCTGTACCGTGTCCGCCCGTTTGGCTGTCGCTGCCTGGTATCGCGCCACGATTGCGGCAAGCATGGCTATGCGGACCTCGATGATGTCGTGCTTTCGGTCAATACCGTTTTGCTGCAAACCATCGAGCACCTGGATGCCGATGGCTGCAGCGGTAATATGCTGGATGTCCTTGAGGTCCTGGCCGTGCAGGAAAACCGGCAGGCGTACCAGGAAGGCAAATTGGATTGCGCGTCGACCGGGCTGATTCAAAATCAGCGGTTGAAGATCCTGATGATTCCCCCGCAGCACCGCACCCGCATGGAACCCATCCTGCAATCCCTGCGCGACATTCGTATCTGATTAAGCTCACCGCAGAGGCGCAGAGTTCGCAGAGAATAAATTTTTATTTTGCTTTCCGTTGAGAGGACGGAAAGCAAAAAACAATCTGCCTCCGGCATGTATCACCAAAATAACAAACCATTTAAAAATTAATTTTATGGCGATAGTGGCTGGTGTAAATGTATATCGAGATAAAGGTTTTACTAACCCGAAGGGTTGAGCTATTTTTGCCTTGTCGGCGTCTCAGCGACAAGGCAAAGAAACTTTCTCTCTGCGGTGAGATAGAAATCGGTTTAGGCTTCTACCCGAAAGAAGGATTCATCGAACTCGGGTCGGTCCTTGTAGCGGTTGTAAAAAAAGGAGGGCAGTTGCTCAATACTTTCAAACAGTCCCGGATCGGCATCGATGCCGGCTTTATGAAGTGCCTTCAGCATGGCGTCGGGTGACGGCGGACACCCTTTGACGGCAATCATCTCCTGAACATCCGGGTTGTCCTTATGGGCCTGGTACATGCATTTGCCCAGCAAAATGGTTTTTTTCATGCCGGGGCTGGCCGGCATGGATTTGCCGGTTAAAATCTCGACATCCTCCCAGGCCTTTCCCTTCCAGGCAGCAGCGATGGCCGCCAGCATGATACCGTTTAACCCGGAGCAGTAAGTGCACATCGAAAGATCGTATTTGCGGTAATAAATGCCTTTAAGCCCCTTTTTAACCAGCGGCAGCGGCAGAGTGGCGCCTTCGGAATCTGCGTAGATAAAATCGTATTCGTGAAATTTTGCCAGTGCCGTGGTGTTTTCCCCCTGAATGTCGATGTCAGAAAAATCAACGGGCCGGCGGCGGTTGTGGGCGGCATGCATCAAATGCGGAACTTGCTGCGGTGAATAGCCGAGCAGCTTGGCCCCGACCAGATCGGCGGCCAGCACATCGGATGAAGCCACCAGCAGATTGCTGCGGTGCATGCGGCCGTCCGGGCCGGGCCCGCGCTCGCAGGTATAGATTCCATCCTGCAAGGTCAGCATGGGCGGCATTTTATCGGCCAGCCTGGCCACCCGGAAGTTCAGGTCCTTGCCTGCTGCCATCGTATGGCATCTTTTGCGTGATGGGATGTCGATGGTTCCCTTCAGGTTTTTAATGCCCAGACTGACCACGGTTTGGTTGTGGGCTTTCATCACCGGCAAATCGACGACAAAGTCACTGTTTAAAATATCGCTGTTGAAGTTCAGCTTAACCCCATCGCCCAGGTCGATTTTTTCAAAGGGTCTTTCAAAAATATTCAGGAAGCGGATGCCGTATTTTTGTTTTAACACGCCGTATCCGAGGGTTTCAAAGGCATGGGCCGGGGTTGCCGTATCCTTGGGGCGCATCGTGACCATGCCCTCCCCGATGGTAATATCGTCAATTCCGCGTTCTTTGAGCAAAATGATGATATCTTCCACGACCCGGGAAGTGGTGATCACACCCCACTTGGGGAAGGCAACGGCCCGGGTCCAGAATACGATATTGGGTTTGATGAATACCCGGGCCTCGGACGGCACGTGGTCAAGACCGGCACATAGATCAACCGCCTGGCGAACCGATTCAAGCGGTTTTTCATAGCGCACCACCGCAACTTTGTACTTCTGCATCGATCGCCTCAACCTAGGAAATTAATTTGACGTTAATAATTAGCCCCAGACCCAAACAAACTTTTTTAACCGCGAGACATACGCAGACTTGCGCAGACTTTTTAATCGCGCAGCGATTGACATGTTTTTTGCCGCGCAGGTCGCGCGGCAAAAATGTCTGCGTCCATCGGCGGGGATCTGCGGTTAATTAAAAAAGTCTGTGTGGATCTGTGGCTATTAAAAATTGAAAAACAGCTTAAGCGGCCAAATTAAAAAGTTTGGCAGCGTTTGCATAGCAAATTTTGTTCATTTCGTCTTTTGATAATCCGGCGGCCTTCATCTCATCAACGTACCGCGCAGGCGGCAGCAGTGGATAGTCACTGCCAAACAGGATTTTTTGCACCCCGATCAGTTCAATTGCCAGGCGGTATACCTTCGGATCGTATAAATAAGGCGAGGCGGCCGTATCAAAATAGACATGTTTTAAGCGCTGTTTGACTTCCTTTTTCAGAAGGCTGTAAAAAAACAACCCGCCGCCCCAGTGGGCCAGAGCAATTTTGTTTTGCGCAAAGGTATCCAACAGGTGATAGATTTGTGCCAGGGTATTGGGGGTTTTCCCGGGATAGGTATGCCCGACGGGCTCATTGGTGTGAATCAGAACCGGCAGATTCAGATCTTTGCAAATCGCCATGACCGGCTGCAGTCGGTCCAGTGCAGATTGATCAATCCCGCTCTGATAAAAGGCCAGCTCGCCGATGCCGGATAATTCGCCCTGCTCTAAACAGCGCTGCGTTTCCGCTGCGGCGCCTTTGCAAAAGGGGTCAAAACAACCCAGGCCGATAAAACGATCCGGGTAGCGGTTGACCATCTGGCTGATGTAATCGTTGTGTTTCTTAAAAAGGCTTCCATTTTTCCAGGGGAATCCAAAAATAACGGATTTTTCCACCTGGTTTTCATCCATTGCGGCCAGCATGTCCTTTGCGCCAATCAGCCGGGATTTTGGTGATTGATACAGCTTTTTAAATGCGGGCTCTTTTGCAAAATAATCTTCCCGCCGGGTGCGGATTTCTTGAGGGAAAACATGGGTATGAACGTCGATGATCTTCAACTGGCCGCTCCGAAGCGTTAAATTTCGTTATACTGGCAAGGGGGTATTGTTATGCGAAAGGTCTTTAAAATTCAAACAAAAAATAACGGCTAACCAGTTTTTTCTGATTAGCCGTTAAGGAGGAGAACAGATGAAGAAATTATTAGGCTGCACATAAGGGTGTTGCAAAACTCTTGCCAAAAATAATCATTTTATCCAAAATTATGTCATTTTATTAAAACTTATAATTAAATCAAATGGTTAAGATTTTGCGCACATTTGGTACCAACGCCTCGAAAGGGGATTGGAATCACTGGAAATGAGGCATTAAGTTCATAATTTTTAACCCCCCGTTACCTATAAATGCAAAAACATGTTGTTTTTAAACCATATTTTTATTATTGGGAGAGGTTCAAAATTTTGAACCCAGACCTTATTTGTGATGAAAAAATGCATAAGTAACCAAAATAAATGAATAAAAAGGGTTTATAACTTTGAATTAGCCGTAGCTGTGTTGGATAAATGGCCCTAAAATTAGCCTTAACCATACGATGCAGAATCAATTTCTATCGTGCACAAAGATGCTCAGATGCCAGGTTTTCATAAATCATGGTTCAACAATTATTCCTTTTCGATCTTTGCGGCTTTGCGTGCCAGCTTAAATCGAGCAATTATCGGGCCAATCATGAGTGAGCGTGCCGTAAAGGAATAAGCGAATGACACCCAAAAAAGACATTAAAAGCAATCCGATGTTCTGGTATTTGGCGATTTTAACCATCTGCTCCACCGTCGGGTTGCAGACCTGGCAAACGCTGTTCAACAATTTCGCTGTCGACAATGTCGGGCTGGATGGAAATCATATCGGTGTTATTCAATCGGTGCGCGAAATCCCCGGATTTTTAGCCCTGCTGGCCGTCTATGTCATCATGATCATCCGAGAGCATCGGCTCTCCGCCATATCGATTTTGGTGTTAGGGTTTGGGCTGGCCATCACCGGTTTACTGCCCAGTTTAGCCGGGCTCATTATCACCACCCTGCTGATGAGCTTCGGCTTCCATTATTTTGAAACCACCAATATGTCTCTGACGCTGCAGCATTTTGATACCGATACCTCACCGTGGGTATTTGGCAAACAGCGCAGCTACGCCGCCGCCTCGGCCATTGGAGTGGGGCTGGCCATTTACATTCTGGCCTTTTTCTTGAATTTTTCCCAGATCTATCTGCTGCTGGGCGCATTGATCATGGCCGCATCCATCTGGGCCCTGACGCGCAAGCCGGCCCAGAGGGATGTTGTTGCCCAGCGCAAAAAAATGGTGTTTCGTAAAAAATACGGACTGTTTTATTTTCTAACCTTCATGGCCGGTGCGCGACGCCAGATTTTTATCGCTTTTTCAGTGCTGTTGATGGTGCAAAAATTTCAGTATACGGTTCAGGAAGTGACCATTCTCTTTGTGATCAACAACGCCATCAACTATTATCTGAGCCCCCTGATTGGAAAAAGCATTATCCATTTTGGCGAACGCAAGGTTTTGTCCCTGGAATACGCCAGCCTGGTTTTTATCTTCGTGGCCTACGCCTTGACCGATTCTAAATGGATTGTGGCTTTCCTCTATATTCTGGACCATATTTTCTTTAATTTTGCGATTGCCATTCGAACCTATTTTCAGAAAGTCGGCGATCCCCGTGATATTGCCCCCAGCATGGCCGTGGGCTTTACCATCAATCATATCGCCGCTGTTTTTCTACCGGCTCTGGGGGGCTTTCTGTGGATTCTGGATTATCGCATTCCGTTTTTTGGCGGGGCAGCCATGGCGCTCATTTCATTGCTGGCGGTGCAGGGTATTGATAGAAGCATCCGGCTTAAATAAATCGACGCCTAAAGGCTGCACCATCAAAAAACAAAACGCCAGCCGGCAACATGGCCCGGCTGGCGTTTTAGCGATCTGATTGATATAGCTCCATTCAGATGTTTTTAGATCACGTCTAAAACTTATCCTTTTAACGGAAACTTCGGTTGAAGATTGTTATAATAAGCCTGTTCAGACACACTGCCCCAGGTGCCGACTATTTTTTGCATTTTCTTAAAGGACTCATTGACCTTTGTCGCCATCGGTGTCTTGGCAGCTTGCTCCTCACGGACCTCCTCCGCCATCGGTCGCAGCGCATCGAGCACCTCGTCCGGGAATTTAAATAACTGGACCTTATGCTCATTGATCAACGTTTGCAGGGCGGCACCGTTGTGGCGGTCAAACTCGGCCAGAACCCAGTGCTCGTTTTCCATGCAGGCCACGTCAACAATATGCTTCAGTTCCGTGGGCAGGGCTTCATAGGCACTTTTATTAAAGAAATATTCCAGGTACGTTCCGGGTTCGTGCCAGCCGGGATAATAATAATACTTTGCTGCCTGGTAGAGACCGAGACGCAAATCATGGTAAGGTCCAACCCACTCGGTGGCATCGATGACGCCGCGCTCAAGGCTGGTGAAAATTTCGCCGCCCGGTGTTAAAACGACGGTTCCGCCTGCTTTGGCCACAACCTTGCCGCCCAGACCCGGGATGCGCATTTTCAAACCTTTAA
>CAZJHF010000085.1:0-11859 GCA_964545505.1 uncultured Desulfobacterales bacterium
TTTTGTATGATGACATCAGTTTCTGGGACACCGCAGCGGAACAGCGCGATCAGATTATGCAAAACATCGGCATTCTGTATCAAAGTGGCGCCCTGTGGAGCTCGATGACCCTGGCTGAAAACATTACCCTGCCACTGGGGGAATACACCGCTTTGAAACCTGGTCAGATGCGTGAACTCGCGGCCCTCAAGCTCGCCCTGGTCGGTCTGGCCGGATTTGAAGATTATTACCCATCGGAAATCAGCGGCGGGATGCAGAAGCGCGCCGGTCTGGCCAGGGCCTTGGCGCTGGATCCGGATATCCTTTTTTTCGATGAGCCTTCAGCCGGATTGGACCCCATCAGCGCCAGTTTACTGGATGATCTGATTCTCGAGCTGCGCGAAAGCCTGGGCGCAACGATCTGCGTGGTCACCCATGAGCTGGCCAGCATCTTTGCCATCGGCAACAATTCCGTATATCTGGACCCCAATAAAAAAACCATGACCGCGACCGGTGATCCCAAGAAAATGCTCGCAGAAACCCAGGATCCGGAATTGCGCAAATTTTTGACGCGGGGGAAAGGATAGAGATTGCTTCCGTAATCTCGAATGTGGATTTTGGATTGCGGAATGCGGAATGATTGGAATTCGGATTTTGGATTGAAATCAAGATTTGGGTATGGATAGGCTTTGTAATAATCTGAGGGGTCGGGGAGTTTTTCTTAAATCGATCTCAGAATGAATCACCAGTCCCGCCCGGGCGGGATGCAAACTCATGATTAAGGGAGTGTCGCGAAAGAACAGAATTCAAATATAAAATAATGGGTTAGACGTAAAATCAAATTTGCGATCTTCCGTGGCTGCGTGGTTATTGCAGTTCTTTCGCAACGCTCCCTAAACAATTCAGACAGTGCACGATTTCGCTACTGATAATTCATTCCGCTATTATGAGGGGTTGGATGGAAAAACTCCCCGACTTCTCAATAATCTAAAATCGAAATTCCAAAATCTAAAGTTAGATGGACTCCATTTTGAGGAAATAATATTATGAGCAAACCCGCAAACAAGACCATGATAGGAGCCTTTGTGCTGGGGGCGGTGGTGCTGGCGGTGGTGGCCGTTGTACTGTTTGGTTCCGGCCGGTTTTTTAGAGATACCGAAACCTGGATCGCATTTTTCCCGGGCACGGTAAAGGGACTGAATATTGGCGCGCCGGTTAAGTTCAGAGGAGCCCCTGTCGGAGAGGTAACCGACATCATCGTCAATTTCGATCCATCTGATCTTTCCGTGAATATTCCGGTAATATTTGAACTCGATCCGTCCCGCTTCAGGCGCATCGGTCCTGAGGTGGTCGCCAGCGATGAAAAGATGCAAAAGGCACTAATTTCACACGGCCTCAGAGCCCAGCTTGAAATGCAAAGCCTGGTCACCGGTCAATTGATGATCAACATGGATTTTTTCCCGGATCAACCGGCAAACTTATTTGGAGTGCAAAAAGCCCAACTGGACAATAAAATAGAACCCTGGCAGGAAGTCCCCACGATTCCAACAACGCTGCAGCAACTGCAAGAGACCCTGACAAAAATTGATTTTAAAAAGATCGGCGAGGATGTCAGCCGCGCCGCGGACGGCGTTGCCAATCTGGCCGCATCCCCCGAACTGCAAAGCACCATCAAGGAATTAAATGAAGCGATCATCGCAATAAAAACGTTGGCCCGTAATGTGGATAGCAAAGTTGACCCTCTGGCGACCCGTATCGATCAGACCCTGATTGAAGCCAGGGACGGTATCGGCGACACGCGCAAGGTGATCAATGAGCAGGCCGCACCCATGCTGGTTCAATTCAGGCAGGCGGCCGTATCGGCCAAAACCGCCCTGGATCAAGCCGATAAAACCCTTAAAAGCATTGAAAATCTGACAGACGAAGGCACTCAGCTGCGCTTTGAAATCTCCCAAGCGCTCACCGAAGTTATGTCGGCCTCTCGCTCCGTGCGCGTCTTGGCCGATTTTCTTGAACAACACCCCGATGCGATCCTTCGCGGACGGTTTATACAGACGGGAGGAAATTGATGCAGCCAAACCATTATCGACTCACAACATGCGTTTTGATCTTCGTGGCGCTGGTTTTCACGAGCTGCCTGGGTGGCCCCGGCAAAGGGCCGGCCACCCGGTACTTTGTGATCAACTCCCTGTACAGCGCGGAAAACCCGGACCAGCCAGAGCCGATCATGGATTTAGACGAAGATATCTTTATCGGTGTCGGCCCCATTCAACTGTCACAAGCGCTGGACCGCCCCCAGATCCTCATCCGCACCAGTCACAATGAAATCCGCAGATCCGATTTGGAACGCTGGGCCATGCCGCTAAGGGAAAATATCGTCAATGTTGTCACCGACAACCTGTCGGCCCTGCTGACCACCGGATCGATCATTAAGTTTCCCTGGAAAGCCAGTATCCCCATCAACTATCAGATCGTTATCGATATTACACGCTTTGATGGTCAGCCGGGCGGCAAGGTCGACCTGCGCGCCCGCTGGGGCATTTTAAGTCAAAGCGGTAGAAACGTGCTCGCCAAGGAAAGATCGGTGCTAACGGAGCCGGTCAAGGGGGATACGATCGCCGAGATGGTTTCCGCCCAGAGCCGCCTGGTGGCAACGCTGAGTTTAAAACTTGCAGAGGAAATCAAAAAGCTTGAAGGCAAAAAGGCGCAGCAGTAGCATCATTACATTTCAGATTTTAGATTGGAGATTTTGGATCTTGACCTGCGACGAGCCCTGCGACCGTGAGCTCAGGCTCGAGCGGCTTGGTCAGACCGATTTTGGATTTTGGATTTGACATTTTGGGCAGAACAGTTGAAGATTTTATAAATGCCCTGGGGAATTGCACCGGAGGCCGGCAAGCCGGAAGCTGAATTCCACAGGGTAATCATTTTTAAGTGAGGATTCGAAGAGGCAAACATGAAAAAATATGTGTTGTTGATGTTGTTGGCAGTTTTAGTGGCTGCATGCACCAGCGGCAAAACGGAATTTTTTCCGTCCCGGGAATTTTCTGCTGATGCAGCGCAGGTGACGATTATGCGTGAAAGACGTGTATTTGGACTGGGTTTTTCAATGAAGGTCCTTTTGGATGATGAGGTCATTGCGCGTTTAAAAACCGGTCAATATGTCACTTTTTATGTCAATCCCGGTGTTCATCGAATCGGCATACCGAATTCAAGTATCACCGTGGCGCTGGAGAGCGCCCGCAAGCATTATTTTGCCATCCTACCCGATTCGACGCAATTCGGTTTTGAAATCGAACGAATCAGTGAAGTCAAAGCAACGCGGTGGATGGCGCAGTCAAAGCCAGTTGAGTAAACATGAAGGATTGTGGAATGCAGAATGCGGAATGCGGAATACCCCGGTAGAATTCAGCGGCCCGTCCCAAGGGGTTGACTTTTTAGGCACCGGCGGAAATAGAATAATTATCATTGAAAAAGGTGCAGCAAAAGCAAGTATTTCGACCTTGTCAATATTATCACCTCTCTTTTATGCCACCATTTTCGCACGCCTCTGCCGTCTCATCAACCGAACCACCAGCGGATAGCTCAGCCAGGCGATTTCCCAGGGAATGGCTCCAACAAACACAAATGGAATCGTAATGAGGGCTGTGAGCGGTTCTGCCAGATAACGATCTCTCAATCGATATGCATACTGCTCGGTAACTTCGGGGAATAACAAACGATGGTTATTGATGGCATACGCCCAGCCCCAACCGCTTGTGATGCCGACCAGCGCGGCGGTAATGCTTTCAAACATCCGGGTGCCGATGGATGATCCTAAGTCAATACTCAGACGCGAAGCTAAGAGAAATAACAGCAGAAAAAAGAGTTGCAGGATCGACAGGATCGTATGGCGACTGTCGGTGGTTTGCAGATTGCCGAATAAAACATTATTCTGTAGCCAGAAGATAATCACAATGACAATTCCGACGATGACTCCCAGGAAGTCACCAATGTTGGTGCTGATAAAAGCGCCGATATGTTCCCATGTCAACTCCTCAGCAGTGGGTCTCGGAAACATCATAATCGCACGCCAAATAGTGATCGCATAAACGACATCGACGATCCTCGCGAGTCTTTTCAATTGTAAGCACTCGCGCTTGAACTTGGCTTTATCCTCTGCTTTGTTCTGCATTTTTGGCCCCCTTTAAAGTCCGGGTCATTGTTAGCCGCGGACCTGCACTTTGGCGCTATGAATAAACGGTGCCCTGAGCTTGTTCCGGAAATCGCCCCCCCGCACGAACAGACCGGAGATCAGTTTATCCCGCCTCGCGGGTATAAAGACAACATGGAATTTCAGGGTTTTGGTCTTGAGTTTTTTGTTGGCATATTTTTCAAATTCCTTGAGCAGGTCATATGAAAGGCCCCGTTGCCGTCCGCCGTCCAGGAAATAAAACGTTTTACTGTAGACCACCAGCGCCCGGATCACACGATTTTTAGCCATCCCATCGAAATCGCCCCGCCAGGGTTTGTTTTCCAGAAGGGCGTTTGGCGATGCTGAAGCTGTTGCGGCGGCCGGCGCCACCCGGGGCATGGCAACCACTATGACCATGATGATAGCCGACATCGCCAAGATATAGGCCTGTGGGGATGAATTTTTTCTACATATATCAAGCAGAATACGGATCAGCGCTTTTCCTTTTTAGGCTTTCAGGTTTCAGCTGAAATATGTGCTTTGGCTCTTTGAATAAACAGGGCTTTCACCTTATCCCAGAAATCACCCCCAAGCACAAACAGGCTGGCGACAAACATCGCATCCCCGATCAGGCTCACCACAAACCGGTGTGTCTCATAGCCCGGAATCAGGTGTGCCCCATAGGGTGCCAGCCAGCCGAAGAGAACGGGAATCAAAAACATGACCAGGCCGATGTGGTATCTGGCCGGGGACACCCGGTCCGGCGGGCCGTGCTTTTTGAAAAAATTAAAAATGCGATTCTTAATAAGATCGAAACCCTCCTTGCCCATGATGGCGATCGCCACGATAGAAAACACCTCGGGTATACCGACGGCCAGCAGCCCTGAAATAATCGTCTTCCACTCAGTCGCGAGTGAGGTCCTGGTGACGACGGGAATGAGCAATGGGCTCAACCATCCGACAATCAGGATCGTCAGCCCCAGACGAAAGCGCCATCCTACCCGTGGTTGTACGTTTTTTGATACTGTCGTTGGCGACATTGCTGAATCCTTTCTTCACGCACCCTGCTTGTCCGGCAGCTCACGGGCGCCCAAATTTCATTGACTCAAAAGCCGTGATACACCACCCAGATTGGCGTCCAGAATTTCGTGTGTCTGCGATCACCGACCTTTACACGTTGTCGGGCGGCTGGCCCCGAGCCACTTGAGGACCAATACATCCGAAGTGCGTAAACATCCGCGCCATAACCCATAGGCGGTTTAGCCCTATTCCTTTCCTGTTTTAGCTCCATTCTGGTGTTCAGGCAATATTTAATTTATAAATAATCAGCAGCGCCCACACCGGATTCCGGGCTCATCCCGGTGCAGCCATCTCGGCGCCCGTCCTTTAGCCGTCGTTCTATTCCCGAACGCGTTCGATGCCGCCGACCGGACAAGGGTGCGGTGCTCATTGGCCCCCGTTTTTGGCTTCAGGCGCTTGGACCTGGCCCTGTACCGCAAAGCATAACGCCGGCATCGTCGTCTTCAGATAAGGAGAGAAACTCTGAATCTTCTGCCAATAATGGAGCTATAGTATGCTTTTGCATCAAATAACGGCCTTCGCTATCTCTTTTGAAACGCTGATCTATATGGCTTGAGCCAGCGTCAATTTTCTGTCATACTTTCTTTGTGCTTGACATTGGACAAGGCTTCTTATAATTCGGCTGAGCAATCGTGCGGTTGCGACGGGATGTTGCTGAAAACGGTATGATTTCAACACAAATCGCCCGACAGTGCACGTTTTTCAATGCGAAAGCGATCACCGCAGCTCCTGTCCACGGAAACGGCATATCGACGCAGAAAACCACTGCGCAAAAGGCCGGTTCTGGCCGCTGCCACAAGAACTAGAGCCTAAAAGGAATCTATTGAATGACACATCGCCGGCTTATCAAGCTATGCATGGCGTCTGCGCATTTTTTACCGACCATCGGCGGCGCAACACGCCGTTTTCTGAGCTATTCGCACTGTTTTCAAAAGCGCGGCATCGAGGTTAGAATAGTGACCGGCACGCCCAAGAAAAAAAAACTGAATTCATTCCAGGTTGCCCATCAAAATAAAACCCTACCAAACGAATTTGAGACCGTAAAAATACCGGAAGACATCCCGGTCTATCGCATATCCTTACCCGACAAGGCCGGAAGGCGACGTTCGATTGTCTTCAGCCAGGCCCTGTTGAACGTCTGCCGGCAACCCGGCTACCGTCCGGACGTGGTGCAGGTGGTATCGTCCTTTCAGCCGCGCTCCCTGCCCTGGATCACGCGTTTGCAAAAAATGGGTATTAAAGTCGTCTACGCTTACACCCTGGCCTCCAAACCAACGCCCAATCCGATCAGACGTGTGTTCCGCCGGTGGACCCTGGGATTATTGTACAACCGACTGGACTGTGTGGTGGTCAGCAGCAACGTGATGAAAAAAGATCTCACCGATTCCTTCAGCGCCAAAGCGCGTATCGAAGTGATTCCCAACGGTGTTGATCTTAAAAGATTCAGACCGGCCGTCAATTCGGCTGAACGCAGGGCACTGCGTTCCGGCCTCGGCCTGGATGACCATCATCAGATGATTACCATGATCGGATCAGTGCATCCCCGCAAAGGCAGTGATTTGCTTCTGGAAGCCTGGGTCCAGCTGACAAAGCGCTTTCCGGATGCGCACCTCTTTTTTGTCGGCCTGCGCAAGTATCTCGGCTACCCCGATCTGGCGGATTTTCGGCGCAAAATCGAGGGGCTGCTGACAGCATCCGGAGCCGCCGAGCGCGTTCACTTTACGGGCCTTGTTGACAATGTCCCGGATTATTTGCGGGCCTCGGATGTATTCGTCTTTCCATCCGAGCGTGAAGGGATGCCCAATGCCGTCATCGAAGCGATGGCATGCGGCTTGCCGGTTGTTCTGACATCTTTTGAGGGGCTGTCGGAGGAATTCGGCCAGCCAAGCCGGGAATATCTCATGGTGGACCGTCAGGCGGAATCAATTGCCGCTTCTGTAGCGGAGGTGCTGGAAAATGAGCAGATGGCAACCCGTTTAGGACAGTCCGCCCGGAATTGTATCGAGAAAACCATGGACCTGGAACTCATCATGGATCGATATGCAGATCTTTACCGCGGGTTGGCCGGTGACCGCACGTAATGAATCGTGGCAATAGGCTCGCCATTCTCGTTTGACCTACACGATCCGGTAACCCCGTGATTTGCAAAACGCGTTAAAATAATATATTTATTATTTTTTTTAGGACGTTAATGATTATATTGGAGCCTTGATGCTGATGGCCCGAAGCGGTACCGCAAGAAGATGCATGGCTGCACGTCCAGGGTAACGCATTTGGCAAAAATGGCCGAACAATAGCTGACACAAAGAGGCGTTTGTTGATGAATATACTGGGTATATCCTGTTTCTACCATGACAGCGCGGCATGCATGCTGTCGGATGGTCAGATTCTGGCTGCGGCCCAGGAGGAGCGATTTACCCGAAAGAAACATGACCCGCGGTTTCCGAAACATGCTGTAACGTACTGCCTCCAGGAAGGGGGTATTTCAATTGAAAAGGTTGATTACGTCGTTTATTACGACAAGCCCTTTCTGACCTTTGAACGGCTTCTGATGAGCTACCTGACCATTGCCCCCCGGGGTCTGAGGTCCTGGCTGGAGGCCATGCCGCTGTGGCTCAAGCTGAAATTATATATTCCCAAGATCATAAAAAAAGAAATCGGCTATGAAGGGCCCGTATTGTATACAGAGCATCATGAAGCCCATGCCGCCTCGGCTTTTTATATGTCACCCTTTGAGGCAGCCGCAATTTTAACCGTTGACGGCGTCGGAGAATGGGCGACAGCAAGCTACGGGATCGGAAACGGCAAGGATATTTCGCTGATCAAGGAGCTGCATTTTCCGGACTCCCTGGGCCTGCTGTATTCGGCCTTCACCTATTTTACCGGATTTAGAGTCAATTCCGGCGAATACAAACTCATGGGTCTTGCGCCTTACGGTCAACCGCGCTTTAAGGATCTTATTCTTACGGAAATTGCAGACCTTAAAGACGATGGCTCATTGCGCTTGAATTTATCGTATTTTGACTTTCTGGGAGGGTTGAAAATGACCAACCGGCGTTTTGCAAAGTTGTTCGGCGGTCCTCCCCGGAAGCCCGAAACAGAGATTACCCAGAGGGAAATGGACATTGCTGCCAGCATTCAGGCTGTGACCGAGGAATGTGTTCTACGGATGGCTCGCCACGTCAAGGCAGAAACGAATCAGAGCAAACTGTGTCTCGCCGGCGGTGTGGCGCTCAATTGCGTGGCCAACGGTCTTATCCTGCGGGAGCGCGTTTTCGATGAGGTCTGGATACAACCTGCGGCCGGTGATGCGGGCGGGGCCGTCGGGGCCGCGCTGTCGGTTTGGCACCGATATCTGGGTAAGGAGCGCCAGGACCCCACAGGCTCAGACTCGCAACAGGGCTCCTATATGGGACCTTCCTTTCACAACGATGACATCAAGCAGTTCCTCGATCAGCACGACTACCCTTATCGGGAGCTTCACGGCGGGGTGCGATCCAAATTCATCGCGGAGCAAATCGCCGAAGGCAAAATCGTGGGCTACTTTGCGGGGCGAATGGAATTCGGTCCGCGAGCGTTGGGCGCGAGGAGCATTTTAGGCGATCCCCGGCGCACGGACACCCAAACCGTGATGAATCTTAAAATCAAATATCGCGAATCGTTCAGGCCCTTCGCACCATCTGTACTGGAAGAAAGAATATCCGATTATTTTGAGATCGATCGGCCGAGCCCCTATATGCTATTGGTCGCCTATGTCAATAAAAACAGACGCCTACCCCAGCCTTCCAAGGACGGTATCTCTATGATGGAGCGGCTCAAGATCAAACGCAGCGACATCCCGGCCATCACCCATCTGGACTATTCCGCCCGGCTGCAAAGCGTGAACCGGGCATGCAAGCCCGATTACCACGAAGTCATATCTGAATTTGAAAAACTGACCGGCTGCGGCGTGATTGTCAACACCAGTTTCAATGTCCGCGGCGAGCCGATCGTGTGCACGCCGGAGGATGCTTACCGTTGCTTTATGCGCACAGAGATAGATTTGCTGGTTCTCGAAAACTGCGTCCTGATCAAAGAAACACAACCGCCATTTATTGAAAAAGGCGACTGGAGAGATGAGCTCGAACTCGACTGACATCAAAAAAATTCGCCAATTTGGATTAGTGGCTCTGATCTTTTTTGGATGCTTATCCGGGATCGGCTGGTACACCGGCAAACTTATTTTGGCCTGCGTTTTTTCGCTCTTGGCTTTGTTGGGAGCGGGATTCCTTTCCGTTCCCGGACCGCTGAGCCCTGTCTACGCGGGCTGGGTTAGCGTTAGCACCTGGCTGGGAAAAGCGATAACCGTCATTATTCTGACCCTCACCTATTTTCTTGTTATCACACCTTACGGGTTCATTATGCGCTTGTTTGGGGGTCACACGCTACCCCTCAGGCCGGACAAGACGATTTCATCCTATTGGGTCAGTCGCACCGAACCGGCCCAGCCAAAGGAACAATTTTTAAAACGATTTTAAGGAAAAATAAAATGCGTAACCAGTCCACCATCTCAGAATTTTGGGAGTTTTTAAAAGTTCGCAAACGCATGTGGCTGCTTCCAATCGTCTTGCTGCTCCTGATGATCGGCGCGCTTATTCTGGTAACTGAATCAAGCGTTATCGCCCCGTTTATTTACGCGCTGTTTTAAAACGCTTTTCAGGCCTCTGGCGCTACTTTCAGGAAGTGCCCGCAGCCAAAAGCCTTCTGTTGAAGAGCACCGCTGATGCCGAAGAAATATATATTTTATCTTGTTCTGATCGTTTTGTTGATGGTCATCTTTGAAATTGCCGGATATCTTACGCAATACATCGACGAGGACCTGTACGATTACAGAGCACAGATCCTGGACGAGGTAGACGAAGCCGGTCTTGCAGAAATAAAGCGCGGCGGGATGGATCCCGTGATCGGCTGGCGGCCCTATGGCCCGAGAGTAACTGACGACGACAACTGTCAGGGCACCCCGGTGGTGTATTCTTTCGATCGTTTCGGTGCCAGGGAATACAGTGGCTATGATGCAGCCTCTGCTGAAATTATCGTGATCGGCGACTCTTATTCGCATGGATTCGAAGTGGCGGGCGATGATGCATATGCTGCCCGGCTGTCTCGTATCCTGGGGGTCTCGGTGGCCAATCACGCCTTCGGCGGCTACGGGCCGGTACAGGCCTTTTTAAGCTTGAAGCAAAATATGGATCACTATCCCGGGGTTAGAATCGCCATCCTCGGCATCATGTACGAAAATATATTCAGAATGATGAATTCCTATCGCCCGCTGCTCATAACCAAGGGGACCACATACGCTTTGAAGCCATATATGAAGGCGGGTCAAATCCAACCGCATCCGGGGAACGGTGCGTTCACGGGTGTCGACACCTTTAAAAGATATGTCAATGCCGCCTTTGACAGCGATTTCTGGGCCCGGCCGCCGCAGCGCTTTCCTTTTTTCTTGTCAATGGTTCGCGCCCTGAGTACCGATTATTTCTATTATAAGAAACTGCCCAGAAAAATCAGGAAAATCGGCCTTCCTGAATTCTCCCTGGCATACCGCTCCAATAAATTCGGTCAGGAGCTGGTCTCGCTGCTCGATCTTTATGCCGAATTTACTGAAAAACACAACATCGTCCCGGTTGTGGTTTTTATCCCCCGCGACAAGTTCGACACCCGCAGCGCTTCACATTTTATTGATACAAACCGGCAGCATTTGCCCGAGAATTTGCTGATCGGCGACGTTGGAACCGCGGCTGTCGACTGGGAGCGTTACAATCTGTTAGACACTCGAGAAGCCGACAACATCAGGTTTTGCCATCCGTCACCTTACGCGCATCAAAAGATCGCCGATTTTATTGCCGAGCTGCTGCAGAGCCGCAAAGCGCTGCGTGTGCAGGACGCAAACACTGCAGTTTCTCAAAGTCGGTCGTGAAAAAGGACCGCGCCGATGAAAACCAATCGCCCACCCAAAGATGCGCGCAGCCGTGAAGAAATCAGGGCCCACTACCGCATCGAAAAGCAGCTTGCAGCAAAGCTAAGAGAAGCCAGCCGGGATGAGAGAAAAGAGCTGTATACCCGACTGTATGCGAAGTTGTTCGAAAGTGTGCCTTATTTTTCGGAACGGGTAGCCGACACCGCAGGGCGCCGGCGCAAAGTGAGTAAACAGATCCAATTTCTCAGCAGGTTTCTATCCCCCGACAAGATATTTTTGGATGTCGGAGCCGGCGACTGCGCTCTATCGATCGAAGTGGGACGGCATGTCAAAAAGGTCTATGCCCTCGATGTCGCCCATCAGGTCAACCGCGATCGCTTGGTGCCCCAAAATGTTGAGCTGGTGAATTCCGACGGCACGAGCGTCGAGGTTCCCGCCGGAAGTGTGGACATCGCGTTTAGCAACCAGCTCATGGAGCATCTGCACCCGGACGACGCACGGGATCAACTGGAAAGCATCCACACTGCCATAGTCGGCGGCGGTCTTTACCTGCTGATCACCCCGCATCGTTTTTGCGGCCCACACGACGTATCCAGGTATTTCGACCGCACCGCCACGGGCTTCCATCTCAAGGAGTACACGGTTTACGAGCTGAGCCAACTGCTGAAAC
>CAZJHF010000086.1:0-11744 GCA_964545505.1 uncultured Desulfobacterales bacterium
TGACGGTCTTCATCATGGTTTTCACTCCTCTGTGTCAAATCGTTTTTAAATACGGCACTGCTGCCGGAAGGGTTGTCAATAAAGTTCGCATACCGCAACGGTTTTTTAACAACCACTATATATGGGGTATTCTGGAGTGAAGGTCAAGAGGCAGGCGGAGATTTGCAGAAACTTTTTTCCCTTTAGGGACGTTTGACCTGAAAGGCATCAATGAATTGCTTGAGAACGGCACGTGCTTTTTTATTGGTCTCGAGAAATTCAATCCCGACCTCATGTTTGCCATCTTGATTGGTGCGGCTATGCACTGGACGCCCGGTGATCTCGACCAGGTCTTCCTCCAGTCCGAGGGTCAGCGTTATGGTGTGCTTTTCGTCAATCGGGAAATGGATTTCCAGTAAAATCCCGGATTCAGATACATTCAGCGTACGCCCCATACCCTGCTTAATTATCTGATTGTTTTCATCCAGGCAAAAATAGGAAAGATTCAACGAGTCGATTCGAGCGTGTTTTCTTTTTTCTTCTTTGACCATGATTTTCACATTTTGGGTGTTGTTTTCGGTTTAGGGTTATTGACCTTATTTCTTCTGATTTTGATAGTCACAGGTGGCCCGGGTGCTTACAGACACAGAGGTTGCCAGATGTTCAATAATGTTTCTGAGCGTAGACGATAAGCCCTGATGCTCTGATTCCAGTTTTTGGGCGTCAACAGTAGCCAATTTGAGATTATCGGATGAAAATACCGCCGCAGAATAAGGCTCATGTCCCATATCCAAAAATGGAAACCGCCCGAAAAAATCTCCTTTTTCAAGCTGAGCAAGCGGCACATAGCCGTTTTCGGTTTGGCGGGCGATAACCACCTGACCGTCCTTTATCGAAAATAGACGATTTTCATCCTGGCCCTGTTTTATCAATTGTTTTTTACCCTTGATATAACTTTCCGGATTGTGCTGGTTCTGCTTGATGTTAACGGCCATGTCAACAATTTGCTTCAAACGGGAATCAACGCTGGCTAAAATGCTTTTAAAATCCGCTGATACATTGGCCAGTTCATTGGCCAGCAGTTGCGAATCCAACATGCCCAATTGCACGTTACCCACAGCTGTGACGCTGGCCGTGCGCACGCGGCCTCCGGAAATCAGAGCTGCGACACTGCCCAGAAAGGCGCCATCCCCTATTCTCAATATTTCGATTGAACCGTCGGTCGTTCGTTTGCTGATCTCAGCAATGCCTTCCAGAATAACCCATATCCAATCACCATGGTTGCCTTCCTGAACGATTTCATCTCCATCGTAAAATCCTTCTTCGTCAACCACGTAAGAATAATCGACCAGCGGACCTTTTATCAGCGGAACCTTGCCGGATACAGGCGTTTTATCAGCCTCGGCTGGGCTGCCATCGGCTGCCGGACCGATTTTTTCAATTTTGCCTTCGTCCAGCAGACGCAAGCCGTCCAGAATAATTTCCATTCGGCTTTTGGTAATGGTCTTCTGACAGGTGGGATTTTCCTCTGCAAATTCAAAATTTCCATCCGTCCATCCAAACAGGGAAAATATAGCATCCAGGCCGGATAACGCCCCGTTGGTTGCGTCTATCGGATTTCCTTTATCCAAATAGACCAATCCCGCCTCCGCTTTGTAGCTGCTCTTGACGCGCAGCACACCGGAACTCCCGTTGCTGCCGAGTAAATTTAGCAATTCGCCTAAATTTAAAAAATCCAGGCTGCCTGATAGCGACACAGAGTTATTCATATTAGAGTGCGTTCAATGATCAACCGAACAGATAGCGCATATGCCTCCATTCGTTGAATTGTACCACAAAAACGCCCGGTATTAAAAATTAAATCATATCTGTTGAAGCAAAAATGGGAAAACACGAAATTTTTCTTGTTTTATCAGATAGTTAAATAGTTTAATCGCTTTTGAACAGCAAAATGTTAAAAATGAATGTAGGCTAACTGAGCTCGTTTTGAACTGATTGCATGACCAATTTCATGCACGCATGCAGCGTTTTGCCGACGCCATCTCCTTTTATGGCGCTGCCTGGAAAGACTGGAACCTTCAGTTGACGATTTAAATCGTGCTGCATTTTCTTTAGATCCATGATCGAAATATTTTCGCCGGTCAGATCTCTTTTGTTAAACTGCATTACCAGCGGTACTTTAAAAATGCTGAGGCCGTAGTCTTTCAAATTTTCGTGCAGATCTTTCAATGACAGCAAGTTTTTTTCACGTCGGACTTCAAGGGAATCGGCCACAAAAATAATCCCATCTGCACCCCTTAACACCAGCTTGCGCGTAGAGCTGTATCGGACTTGCCCTGGAACGGTGTACAGTTGAACGCGCAAGTCGCACCCCCTCACTTTTCCCAGGTTCAGAGGCAAAAAATCAAAAAAAAGTGTGCGGTCGCCATCCGTGTTGATAGAGACCATTTCTCCCATAACTTGCTTCTTAAAGCTCTTATGGATATATTCCAGATTGGTGGTCTTGCCGCATCGTCCCGGACCATAATAAACGACTTTGCATTCGATTTGTCTTTTTTTTAGGTTAACAACTGCCATAAGGTTTATTTTTAATTTCGGATTCTCTGATACTACTATCGGATCAAAGTCACATTTCCTTTAGAAATAGGTTAATTAGCCACTGCCGGTCTCCGAAAAGAATTAAGATCGCAGCGAAATTTTATGCTTCTCCTATCAGCAGCTGTTTTGTCAACCCCAAAAAGCCAAAAAATGCTGGAAGTAGTAATAATTTATCTTAATTTTGTGCTTTCTGTCAACATTTGTAAACCGATAAATCTGTTGACAAGCGACGGATGAATAGGGCAACATCATACACTTTTAAACCATTAGCGATATTGGGCACAGCCAATTTTTCAGTTCAATTTTAGGCGTATCCACATGGAAGGAGGATCCAATGGATAAAAAAATTACGGTTATCGGAGCCGGCAATGTTGGTGCCACTGCCGCACAGCGGTTGGCGGAAAAAGAGCTTTGCGATGTGGTAGTGATCGATATTGTCGAAGGTGTTCCTCAGGGCAAATCCCTTGATCTGACCGAAGCCGCGCCGATTGAAAAACATGATGCCCACATTTCGGGCGCCAATGATTATGACCTTTCAGCTGATTCCGATATCATTATCATTACGGCAGGTATCCCGCGAAAGCCGGGAATGAGCCGTGATGACCTGATTGGTACGAATGCCGGCATCGTCAAAACGGTAACCGAGCAGGTTACAGCCGCATCGCCGAATTCCATACTAATTATCGTCAGCAATCCACTGGATGCCATGTGCCATGTCGCCCATCAGGTAAGCGGCTTTCCCAAAGAACGTGTTCTCGGCATGGCCGGAGTTTTGGATTCAGCCCGCTTTCGTGCTTTTATCGCTATGGAACTGAATGTCTCGGTCGAAAATACCCACGCTTTTGTCCTTGGCGGACACGGCGATACGATGGTTCCGTTGCCGCGCTATTCAACTGTTGCCGGCATTCCGATTACCGAGCTGATGCCGCAAGATCGTATTGATGCCTTGGTTGACCGAACACGCAACGGAGGTGCTGAAATCGTCGGCCTGTTAAAAACCGGCAGTGCTTATTATGCCCCGGCTTCTGCTGCGGTTGAAATGGCCGAATCGATTTTAAAAGATAAGAAGAAGATATTGCCCTGTGCTGTTTATCTCCAGGGCGAATACGGAATAAACGATCTGTTCATTGGTGTTCCGGTTAAACTGGGCTCTAAAGGCGCTGAAAAGGTCATTGAGATCACCCTGACCGATGCTGAAAAAGTAGCGTTACAGCACTCGGCCGATGCTGTTCAGGAGCTTAAGGATATTCTCAGTAAATTAAATTACTAGACGCTTCAGGGATCAACCAGAATCGAGGCTCAAAATTACAGCTTCTGGCTACTGGCTTCTGGCCGCTGGTTTGATAGCTGCTGGCTCCTATTTTATGTAACAGCGCAGGTATTCCTAACTGCGTGTACAGATACCGACATCTGCTAATACTGCACAAATGGAAAATAACCGAGGACGATAGGAAGCATTCAATCATCGTCCTCGTCGTCGTCCGCGTGAATCCAAACCGCCAAACTCGTGCAACACGTAACGCGAAACACGACACGAACAACCTTTTAACTCGGAACCCTAAGCTTGGAACCGTGATCTATTTTGATTCGGGATTGAAATATTGATGGATGACTTCGGCGGTTGCAGGCGGAATTCCGGCAAGCGCATTGAGTTGATCGGTACTGGCTTTCCGGATTTTTTTTATACTTTTAAAGTGCTTCAGTAAAATCGTTTTTCTGGCTTTACCGACACCTGGAATCCCATCAAGTTCTGATTGTAAAGCATTTTTGGTTCTGCGTTTACGGTGAAAGGAAATCGCGAAGCGATGCGCTTCGTCTCGAATGCGTTGCAAGAAAAGAAGTAAATCTGCATCCTTACCAAAAGCGATGGGATTGGAACGGCCCGGTTTAAATATCTTATCCTGAACTTGCCCTTTCTTTTCGTCCTTTTTTGCGATGGCAATCATATCAAACTGATCCTCCAGGGCCAGCTCTCCAATACCCGCCAGGGCAATGCCGAGCTGGCCCCGACCCCCGTCAACCATAAGCAGATCCGGACGGGATCCAGATTCAGGCCGCGACTTTAATTTCTCCAATCGTCGGTGCAAGACTTCCCGCATATAGGCATAGTCATCCTGTATATCAACGGCCTTTATTTTAAATTTGCGGTAGGCCGATTTACGGGGTTTGCCTTTTTCAAAAACCACCATACCGGCGACGGCCTGCGCCGAGCCGATATTAGAGTTGTCAAAGCACTCGATGAGTTCGGGCAGACGCGACAGTTTGAGCTTTTTTTGAAGACGCAGCAACAATTGCATTTCAGCACTGCGGGCTGCTAACAATTCCTTGAGCTCGTTTTCAGCATTGCGCAAGGTCATGGTCAACAATTTGGCCTTTTCGCCTCGCTTGGGATTCAGGATTCTTACTTTTTGGCCCTTTACGGATTTGAACCAATCTTCGATCAGCTTACAGTCCTGCATTTCAACCGATGTCAGAATCTCTTTGGGCAGTGCAACCGGCTTGTCGTAATATTGGCGGATAAAGGTGCCCATCGCTTCTGCATCGGTTGAAATGGTTTCTGCAAAGCTGTAATGCTGGGTCCCTTTTAAAAAGCCCGCGACAACGTTAAACACCGTAACCAGCGCGCAATCTTTAGAGCGAACGAGTGCAAAAACATCCCGGTCCTGAAAATCGGTTGTCACTGCAATCTGCTTTTCAATCGTTTGTTGAAGTGAAAACATCTTATCCCTGAGGCGGGCGGCTTTTTCAAATTCTTGTGCCCGGGCGGCCATGTTCATTTGCTGTTTTATTCTGGCGATCAGATCTTTGGTGCGACCATTCAGAAACATGACGGCTTCATTGACCTGCTCCCGGTAAACCCGGAGATCAACATCCATGCAACAGGGAGCCAGGCACCCTTCCATCTGGCAGTGAAGACAAGGCCGTGTGCGCGTTTTAAAATCCTTGGCACGACATTTTCGCAATTTAAACGTCTTATTGATGGTTTTAAGCGTTTCACGGACGGCATGGGCAGAAGCGAACGGACCGAAGTAAGTCGCATTGTCTTGTCCGATTTTACGGACAATGCTGAAAGAGGGGTAATCTTCCTCCGGGTCAAGTCGCAAAGAGGGATAGCGTTTGTCGTCCTTTAAAACCACGTTGTAGCGTGGTCGGTGACGCTTGATCAGATTGGATTCCAGAATCAAAGCCTCTTTCTCATTGCCGGTGATGATGGTCTCAAAATCGACAATTTTTTTAACCAGCACACCGGTCTTCATGTCCGTGTAGCCGCTGCTTTTAAAATAGGCAGCCAGACGTTTTCGTAAATCCCGCGCTTTGCCGATATAGATGATGGCGCCATCATGATCTTTTAGCATATACACGCCGGGCTCATGCGCAATGCGGTCAAGCTTGTCTTTAATACTCAAACGCCGCTCGGTGGTGTCGGATATTTTTTTCATGTTTAGACTTCTAAAACGATCAGTCTTTTCAACTTTTGAATTTGATCACGCAATGCCGCCGCACGCTCAAATTCCAGAGCCTGAGCCGCCGCACGCATTTCGCTTTCCAGCGATTTAATGAATGCATCGATGCCGTCTAACGATTTGAATTCGCTGATATCATCTGCTACTTCATATTTGGGGGCTGCCTCGGATTCTTTGCTGAAATCAAAAATCCGGGTCACTTTCTTGTGAATGGTTTGCGGCGTAATCTGGTGTCGTTCATTGTAGGCGCGTTGAATTTTTCGGCGCCGGTGGGTTTCATCCATGGCCTGGCGCATGGAGCGCGTTACGGTATCGGCATACAACAGAACCGTTCCGCTGACATTTCGTGCAGCCCGGCCAAAGGTCTGAATCAGTGACCGTGTTGACCGCAAAAACCCTTCTTTGTCCGCATCCAGGATCGCCACCAGGGACACTTCGGGTATGTCCAAACCTTCACGCAGCAGATTAATGCCCACCAGCACATCAAATTCTCCGCGCCGCAGGTCTTGAATAATATCCATGCGCTCAAGCGTATGGATGTCCGAATGCAAATAGCGAACGCGAACTCCTAAATCCGAATAATATTCGGTCAGGTCTTCAGCCATTCTTTTGGTCAAAGTGGTTACCAGTACCCGTTCATTACGCTTTTGGTGGGTTAAAATTTCTTCATAAAGATCATCCACCTGATTTTGAGCGCTACGAACCATCACTTCCGGGTCAATCAAACCGGTCGGGCGGACTATTTGCTCTACGACCGCATCTTTAGCTTGCGACAATTCATATTCAGCCGGTGTGGCCGAAACGTAAACGGCCTGGGATATGCGGGCCCTGGATTCTTCAAATTTAAGCGGGCGGTTGTCCAGAGCAGACGGCAGACGAAAACCATATGTGACCAGCGTTTGTTTGCGAGAGCGGTCACCGCGATACATACCGCGCAGCTGGGGAATGGCGATATGACTTTCGTCGGCAAACAGCAGGTAATCATCTGGGAAATAACTGAGTAAAGTCGGTGGAGGTGTGCCGGCTTTTCGTCCGGTCAGATGCCGTGAATAATTTTCAATCCCGTGGCAGTAACCCAGTTCCTGCATCATTTCCAGGTCAAATTGAGTGCGCTCCTCGATACGCTGAGCCTCGATTAGTTTGTTTTCATTTCTAAAATAGTCAATGCGGTCCTTGAGCTCGTTCATTATGGTACTGACAGCTTTTTTGCGGGTGACTCTGGACGTTACATAATGGCTGGCCGGAAAAATGGTAATCCGCTTTAGGCGTTTGATTACCTTGCCTCTGAGAGCGTCAATCAATGCAATGTTTTCAACTTGATCACCAAAAAAATCGATACGGATGGCCTGATCTTCTTCGTAGGCCGGAAAAATTTCCACCCGGTCTCCCCGCACCCGAAAAATGCCCCGGTAAAAATCAACATCATTACGCTCATAGTGCATTGATATTAAATCGTATAAAAGCGTATCCCGCGAAAATTCCATATCGGTTTCAACATCCACCCGCATGGCCAGATAATCTTCCGGTGCACCCAAGCCGAAAATACAGGATACGCTGGCGACCACCACGATGTCTCTGCGCGACAAAACCGAACGGGTGGCTGAATGGCGCAGTTTGTCAATCATGTCGTTGATGGATGAATCTTTTTGAATGTAAGTATCGGTGGAGGGGATATAGGCTTCGGGCTGGTAATAATCATAGTAGCTGACAAAATATTCGACAGCGTTTTCCGGAAACAGCTGTTTAAACTCATGGTACAGCTGGGCGGCCAGCGTTTTGTTCGGTGCCAGCACAAGCGCCGGTTTGTTCATGCGGGCAATGACGTGGGCCATCGTAAACGTTTTGCCCGAACCCGTTACGCCCAGCAAGACATTATGGCGCCGCCCGTCTTTGATATTGCGGCTGAGCGCTTCTATCGCCGCAGGCTGATCACCGGTCGGCTCAAAATCGGAAACAAGTTTAAAAGCAGTCATAATCAGATCTGAAATTTCAATGGTGGTATGAAATTACGGGTTTCATCAGCGACATCGGTTTTAGGCAGTTTACATGGAATAATGGAATGGTGGAATGTTGGAATAATGGTAAATCCAACTCAAAAAGGGTAATCATTGTGGTTGCTTAATCAATCATGGCAATGCACATTGCCGCGATGCCCTCCCCTTTCCCAATCACTCCCAGGCCTTCGGTGGTTGTTGCCTTGATGTTGATGTCAGCTGCATTTATGTTCATTGCATTAGCCAGCCGGGTTTGCATTTCCGGGTGGTGGGGTGTTAATCGGGGGGCCTCTGCAATCAGGGTGGCATCCAGATTGACGATCCGAAATCTTTTGTCGGTCAACAGTCGGCAGGTTTCGGTTAGCAGCGTCAGACTGGAGATGTCTTTGTATTGCGGGTCGCTGTCTGGAAAATGGGTCCCGATATCGCCCAGGCCAGCGGCTCCGAGCAGTGCGTCACAGATGGCATGAGTGAGCACATCGGCGTCTGAATGGCCCAGCAATCCCTTGTCATAGGTAATGGGTAGACCACCGATAATTAGGGGGCGCCCCTTTACGAGACGGTGGATATCATAGCCAATTCCGATCCGCATAGCCTCTTCCTTCCGCTAAACTGTCAAATAATCAATAATAACCTTATTTTAACAGCATATTTAATATCATAAAGCCCATCGTAAAGAAACCGGATTTATTTATTGTACTTGACCACGCCGGTTTGCGCAGGTTATCCATTGGCACGCTATCAAATGCGATTGCCGACCATATCTGACAGGCTTCAAATCGATAGGGTTTTTTTAAACGCAATCTGTGGAGATCGATCATGGATATAAAACAGTTAATGACGGCCATTGGAAAAGGGCTCCAAAAGGGCATCAACGAAGCCGAGGCGAAAAGAGTCTTAGATGCCTTTGACGTTCCGGTTGTTCCCGAAGCAATTGCTGAAGATACAGCGCAGGCTGTGCGTGCCGCCGAAGCATTTGGCTATCCAGTGGTCGTCAAAGGATTGGGCCGCACTTTGACGCACAAAACTGAAAGCGGATTGGTGCAGCTGAATCTACACGATCGTCAGTCGATAGAAAAAGCCGTGGATGCCATGCTAAAATCAGACGGTGATAACCTGGAAGGTTTTGTCGTTCAGCCGCAAATTGAGGGCAAAAGAGAGCTGGTCGCCGGTTTGTTTCGCGATCCCCAGTTTGGAGCGATTGTGATGTTTGGTATCGGCGGCGTATTCACCGAAGCACTGGCCGATGTTGCCTTCCGTGTGGCGCCGATCACCGAAACCGATGCAGCTGAAATGCTGGCTGAAATTCGGGCCAAGGCATTACTGGGACCGTATCGCGGCGAAGAAGCGATCAATCGCCGACAACTCATTCAAACCCTTATGGGACTGTCGCGTATCGCGGTGGAACTGCCCCACATTTCCGAGATCGATATCAATCCCCTGCTGGCATCTTCGGATGGCAGGCTCTGGGCGGTAGACGCTTTAATGATTTGCGGGAACAAGACGGACGAACAACGACCATTACCGCCAGCTGTTTCACCGGACGCCATTGGCGCTATCTTTTACCCCAAATCCATCGCTTTTATCGGGGCCTCGGCCCAGATGGGCAAATGGGGCCATATGTTAATGACCAACACCATCAGTGGCGGATACCAGGGCAAAATTTTCCTGGTCAATCCTAAAACAGACGCCATTGCCGGACGCAAAACGTACCCGAGCGTCTGCGATATAGCTGACCCGATTGATCTGGCGGTGGTGACTATTCCAGCTGCCGGGGTGCTGGACCTCATTCCCCAGATGGAGGAAAAAGGCATAAAAAATATGTTATTGATTAGCTCGGGCTTTGGCGAAACCGGCGAAGAAGGCAAAAAATTGGAAGCCAGCCTGGTAAAGGCTGCCCGCCGGGCCGGAATTTTAATCCTGGGCCCCAACACCATGGGTATCTGCAACCCGCATATCAATTTCTATAGCACCGGGTTTCCGGCCAAACCCAGAGCCGGCTCCACCACCATGGTGTCGCAGTCCGGCAACATGGGGGTGCAGTTGCTGGCATTTGCCGAGCAGCAGGGCATCGGTATTCGAGGCTTCTGCGGCTCAGGCAATGAAGCCATGATGTGCATCGAAGACTACCTGGATGGACTGGAAGTCGACACCCTGACCCGCACGGCGGTTTTGTATGTGGAAAGCGTCAAAAACGGACGACGCTTTTTTGAAGGCGCGCGGCGGGTCGGTCGTAAAAAGCCCATCGTGCTCCTCAAGGGTGGCGAAAGTCAGGCTGGCAAGCGCGCCGCCGCCAGCCACACCGGAGCACTGACCACCGACAGACGGGTATTTGAGGCCGTTTGCCGCCAGACCGGCATTGTTAAAGTCGACGTGCCCATGGAGTTGCTGGATCTGGGAGCGGCATTTTCATCGCTACCTTTGCCCAGAGGCAATCGAGCGGCCATCATGACCCTGGGCGGCGGCTGGGGGGTGGTAACCGCCGATCTGTGCGCTCGTTTTGGCCTGGATGTGATCGCGCTTTCTGAAGATATTATTGAAGCCATCGATCAGATTCTGCCACCCTACTGGAGCCGTTCCAATCCCATTGACCTGGTGGGTGAACGCGATCCAAACATTCCCAGGGCTGTTCTTGAATTGCTGTTGAAATGGGAGGGCTGCGATGCAGTGATTAACCTGGGAATTGTTGGACGACGACAGGTGCTCAAAAGCCACGGAGCGGCGGTATTAAAAGCCGATCCCACTTATTCAGCTGATTTTATCAAACAAATTCACACAGAATTTAAACAATTTGAAAAGGATTATATTGCCCAGATCATCGACTTGATGGAAACCTATCAAAAGCCTGTTTTCGGCGTCAGCATGCTGCCGGATGAAAAACACCAGACGGTCTATCCGCATAAAAATCATGAATTTAAGGGCGTTTTTTTTCCGACTCCGGAACGGGCGGTGGGCGCCTATGCCAAGATGGTGCAGTATCAAAAATTTTTAAGCCGGGAGAAAAAATTATAAAAAAATGCCATGTGCAAAGTTGCTAAAACACAAATATAATTTAATATATTTAAGCAGTTGTGAATATAATAATAAAGTAACACTTGATTTAATTTTTGGCTTGTGAAGCTTTATGGCTTATGATATGAAACGGCTTCTTTTGATTTAAGGTAAATCAGAATCCTTTGACCCCGAATACAGTTATCGATGAAAAAATGAATCCAGTTGCAAAAAAACCGAACTATCAATTTGATTTTGATATCGGCACGCTCATCAAGAGTCCCTGTCTGAATTGCCCTTACAGACCCTTATTCCCGCAATGCATGCAATCCTGCCGCCTGCTGGATGATATTCAAACAGCTCTGGCAGAATCGATATCCTGCACCCGCCGGTCGTAATTAATCATTCAGATGTCACCCAACAGAATATAGATTAACCCAGAAGGTTGTTTTCTGTCCTCTAATATGCCAATGGACGGAGATGAATTGACAACAGACAAAATCAGGATTTACTTGACTTGACAACCCCCTCTTATAATATCTGTACTTTAGCCAGAGTTGGGATATCATCTACACATCTATAGTTTGGGGTAATTTTTGAAATTTAATAATTTCACAATTTTTCATTGGTGCAGTTTAGCTTGATTCAGGGTTGAAAATGGTCGACCTTGCAATATGTTGCAATACATGCTGCGTTTGCGCAATATTCTTCAACCATT
>CAZJHF010000087.1:0-1533 GCA_964545505.1 uncultured Desulfobacterales bacterium
AGAAAAAAACGTTTGAATACCGCAACGTTTTTTTGGCAACCACTACATATACAAGAATTTTTATCCTGAGGGAAGGGCAGAAAAATTGGCTCATAACGGAATGCGGACGCGTTCATGAAGGAGGGTCATTAAAACTTTTATGGGATTCCGCAATGAGCCGTTTTTAGTCAATTTGATTAAGTCAACATTCTAAACACTTTATATAAGGTCATGATCACAATTAAAATACCAAATATTTGCTTCAGTCTCTGATTTGGGACATAAAGGCTGGTGATTCTTGCACCAGCGAAAGCCCCGATACCACCAACAATAAGCAGCGCAATTGTCAATTTTACATCGAATTGAGCAGTCGCAAAATGGGGAATAAGCGCTGAAAATGAAGGCGGAGTGACTGCAAAGGCATTAATGCCCGCTGCTCGTTTAGGTTCAAATCCCAATAAAATGAGAGTGGGCATTAATAAAAACCCCGGTCCGATGCCCAAAAAACCGGCTAAAACAGATATCGGGATCGCCCAAATAATGGCCAATTTAAATTTTTCTTCTTGTTGACCACCTTTCACCGGTTTGAATAACCCGTAAACCAAATATACAACTGCAGCCAGATACACATACCAAACAAATTGCTGACTGATGAAATGAACTAGATAGGATCCAATTGGGGCAGCTGCTGTCGTCACAACTGCTAAAGTAATCGCTTTTTTCCAATCGACTAGGCCACTTTTTGCAAATCCAAATGTTGCCAACAATGCAGTCAAACCATTTAATAATAGAGTAAGTGGTTGCACCTGGTTTACTAGGTCCGGTAGAAAAAAGGATAAAAATGGCACCGCCGCAAAAGCGACTCCAAGACCTAACATCCCCGACAAGATTGCAAGTACCGCCAATCCGATCACCATTATCATAAAGTATTCCATTTGCTTATCCTCCTCTATAGCAAAATACGCATATAGCAGTCATTTTAAGTGCTGCTAAGCTCATATCTTCAAGTCCTCGGTCCGCTTGCTTTAATCAGTAACGATTCATTTTAAATCGGCGGTAGCATTCAGAAGAGATTTTATCTATCCTCCATCCGAGGCTGTTGGTTTGTGCAAGATCCACATTTTCTTTGGTTTTAATTATCGTTAGCCGGTGGGATCACGACCCGATCGGGTAAGTTCCATATTTATGAGTAGAATCCACCCAGGCCTTAAAATTGGGACCGGGTGTTGAAGGCAATACCTGACAACTGGGACCCATTAGAACGGAACCGCCCGGGCCGCCGCTTTCGACGGTTTCTTTTACTACCGCATCAATTTTTTCGGGCGGTCCGCTGGCGATGGGATCGGGCCCATGGACGATGAGTGCTCCCGGGATGCCCAGTTTTTCAACAACGTTTTCGCGAATCCAGGCGCCGTCATGATTTTCATCCAGATGCAGTCCGGCAACACCGGCTTCCTTTACCAATCTTTCCAGTAAAGCATAAGATTTGGGCCGCTTCATATTGCCATGAATATGCATAAAGGTCTTCTGGCCGAATTCTTTCTGGATGGTTTC
>CAZJHF010000087.1:1633-11728 GCA_964545505.1 uncultured Desulfobacterales bacterium
TATTGCCATGAATATGCATAAAGGTCTTCTGGCCGAATTCTTTCTGGATGGTTTCCACAAATTGAGCCACATAGGGTAGGATAAATCGTTCACCCATTTTGGGTGAGATCAGTTCGGTTCCAAAATGATCCCCGAGATAAAAGACACTGTTGCAACCGGCCTCGTATTGGGCGCGGGCCCAATCGATGCTGAAATCTGTTGCCGCCTGGCATATTTCATCTACAAATTCTGGGTCTTCTACACAATCCAGCGTCAAATCCGACACATCCCGAAACAGGATATTGGCGGCGCAAATACCCGTATAATAAGCCGGCGCAATCGGATACTCGTCGCCCACTTCCTGGCATACGATTTTTAGTGCTTTAAGCGCATCCGGCATGCGATCATCTTTTAGTGGGTCCAGGGGCAACTTCTTTTTGACCTCAGCCCAATCTTCCCTTTGTTGTATTGGCGGAACTTTGATGGAAACACTTACGCCGAACTTTTCCGGAATGTTGATGACACCACCGAGGGTTGGAACGCCAAACCCGTGATCCATGTAGGTTCCGAAACACAGATCGTAATCATATTTTTTGATGTTGCTGATAAAGGCTTCGGCGATCTTATCGACATCCATTGTGGTTTGGGTCGATATATCCGGAAGGCTCCACCCCATGTCAAAAATGGCCTGAGCCATTACGCGCGGGAACACCGGTATGACATCTGGGGTTTGCATATTAAATACAGCTTCCATGCGTTCCTTTTTATTCATTGCTTTTCTCCTTTCTGATCACGAACCTTCTATTAGTCGTTGGTTTCCGTCGCCTGGATTTTGCATGGCGTGAATTCATGTGTATCCAACCCGAATGCAACCATATCCAGGATTCCCATCTGCTGCTCAGCCGTCAGATCTCTGCTATCTTCTATTTTGTCTTTGAGGTATGTGCCGATATCATCAATATCCCCCTCACCGGTCCAAGGGGGCACGGTATATTCGGCCATCTTATCAGCAGCGATAACGTAAGATCTAAATATCTCTGCAACCTCCAACAGGGTCTTGGTTGAAATCTTTACCTCGGGCATAAAGAAGTCGCCTTCTTCCATTGATTCTCCGATATTCAGCAGGGCGGGCATGATAGAGGCGTTCAGAATTTGGTTTGGCGCTATTGCCTCGGATATGGCCTGTTGAGCAGCTGCTTTTGCATCTTGAAGCTCTCCGTCAAAGATTGCTTCTTGAAGGGATTTTAATGTTTCGTCTGCAGCCATTTTATCTACCTCCACTTTTGAAGAATTTAAGAATTAACCTCACCAATCATTTTTCTGAAATATTTGTGCAAGACGTATACCAAATTCTATAAACTGGTGAAACGGTCCTGATGGGATGCCCGAAGGTCGATTGTGAATTAAATAAAAGGATTGTATTCAAATACTTAGACATAATTTTGGTTTTAATTGCCCAGGAATTAAATAGAGGCCCATTTGGGAAGAGTGCCAGCGATTTAAAAAAATGTTTCATCCCATCAACCTGCTGAAACAAAATGTAGCACCTGAAACAGACTGTCAAATGTCTCTAAGAGGATTTAAGGAAGGTCTCCGGAAGGCATGTGCCATGGTTGTATCAGCCATGCTGTCTTGGATGTAATTCAAGCGGTGTCCGGGGAGGCAATTGGGTTTGTAATTGTGGTAATGAATGTGGCCGATTGTCAGCCAATTTATCGGGTTTCTTTGCGGCGTTGTTCTTCGTCGCGGATTTCACGCCGGAGCAATTTGCCGACCTTGGACTTGGGAAGCATGTCGCGGAATTCAATATACTGCGGCACTTTATACGCCACCAGACTTTCGCGGCACCATTTGATCAGTTCATAACCGGTGATGCCTTTGATATCTTCTTTGAGCACAACATAGGCTTTAATTCTTTCACCCACCTTTTCATCCGGCACGCCGACAACGCAGGCGCCGATAACGGCCGGATGTTCCTGCAGAGTGGATTCGATTTCAGAGGCTGATACGCGATAGCCCTTATGCTTGATGGTATCCACCGTGCGGTCCACAAAATACAGGTTGTCGTCTGCATCCATGGACATGACGTCAGCAGTGCGGTACCACTTAATATTATCTATTTCTATAAATGATTCAGCGGTTTCTTCCGGTTTATTCAAGTAATGGCTTACCATGTGGTCCGAGGAAACCAGCAACTCACCTGCTTTGCCGACCTTGACCGATTCAAGGGTTGCCGGGTCCACGATCTTAATTTTTTTGGTCGTCATGATGCGACCGACGCTTTTGGGCGGGATGTCGATATCAACCGGGCACATGGAAACGCCGCCACAGGTTTCGGTGGCACCGTATCCCTGACGAATTTTGCGGTTAAATTTTTGTTCCCAGCGTCTGCCGATTTCCACCGGCAGCAGATCGCCGGCACTAAACCAGTATTCGACCGAGCTCAAGTCATACTGATCGATGCGATCATGCTCTAAAATCATACGGTAGAGGGTAGGGACACCGATCATGGTTTTGGCCTTAAAGCGCTGCATGGCATCCAACGCTGCATCCAGGTTGATTTTCGGTTGCAGAATCAAGGTCCCGCCCACTAAAAGGGTGGCCAGACCGCAGGTCTGCCCTAAAATATGAAACAAAGGCGCGTTTCCCAGAATCACGTTTTGCTCCGGCGGGAACAGGCAGCGACTGATGGTAATCTGTTCCCGGGCTGAAATCAGAAATAGATTATGGGTGAAGGGGACGCCTTTGGGAAATTTAGTCGTGCCTCCGGTATACAGAATTTCGGCAATGGTATTGCCGTCAGGTTCGTCACTCGGCTGATCGAGGGTTGATTGGCGCTGTTGCGCCAATAGCTTGCGAAATGAAAAAGTGTTTTCATCCAGCGCAATTTTTCCGCGGGGGATGATGTCAAACATCCAGCCGAAAGCCCTTTTCCACCAGGGCAGCAAATCGGCCATTTTGGTGACAACCACCTTTTTAAGCCGTGTTTCCGGCAGCACGCTGGTGACATAGCCAAAATTGGTGTCAGCGCAGACAATGGCCTCGGCCTCGCTGTCGTTGGCGATATACTTCAGATCATGGGGCGTATAGATCGGTGTAATGGGCACACAGACGCCCCCCATTTTTTGGATGCCCAACCAGGCCACCACCCACTGGATGCTGTTGGGGATATAAATGATGACTTTCTGACCGGCCTTGAGACCGGCCTGGCTAAGGGCGGCAGCAAAACAATCCGCCATGTCTTTTACCCAGTGATAAGAAAAGCGCGTGCCCAGGTACACGACCGCCGTATTGTTTTTTCTTTGCACGGCCGTTTCGGCAAAAGCTGCATAAATATTTTGATTCGTGTTGGGTTCCATTTGCAAGCGTCAGATTCCAAAATAGGCGGATTTAATTTCAGGGTTGTCCATTAATTCCTGGCCGGTGCCCGATAAGGTCAGCATACCGTTTTCCACCACATAGCCCTTGTCGATCATCGGTAAGACCGGCCGGGCAAACTGTTCACTGATGACCACCGTGATTCCGGTACTTTCTTTGAGTTGGGCAATCGCATTGACGACCACCTGCTGCATCATGGGGCTAAGCCCGAGAAGCGGCTCATCCAGCAGCAGCAGTTTCGGGCGTACGATCAGCGCCATTCCGATGGCAAGCATTTGTTGTTCCCCGCCACTTAAAAAGCCGGCTTTGCGGGTTTTTAACTGAGTCAGGGCTGGAAAAAGATCAAAAACATATTCAATAGATTCAATTATTTCCGGACGTTTCTTCAAGTATCCGGCGATTTTTAAATTTTCGAGAACGCTGCTTTCAGGGAAAATGGGGTGCCGTTCGCGGCAAAGCACAATGCCCATTTTGACCCGTTCATCGGGTGGGGTTTCGGTGATGTTCTGGCCGTTATAGAGGATGTTTCCATAAACGGTGATGCGCTCGCCGCCCCGGCGCTTTTCCTTGATGCGCATATCGATGATCAGACCGGACAATGAATTCATCAAGGTGGTTTTACCGGCACTGTTTGAGCCGATAACCCCCACGATTTCACCTTCATTGACTTCGATGTTTAAGCCATTGATGGCCAGGGCATTCTCAAAAAAAACCATCAAATTTTGAACTTCCAACATATCCAGTTCCTAATAGTTAGAAATGGTTTAAAAACCTTAGATTAAGCTCAAGGGTAAGGCGTCGTGCGCATTGGAAGCGGAGCGTACACGAAGTACGTGAGCATTGCAATGCGCGGGATAACGCAGCCATTGGGCTTTAGATGGGGTTTTGAAACCATTTTTAAGCTTCTGCTCCCAGATATGCCTTCTTAACGGCATCGCTTTCCATGACTTCATTTGCCTTGCCCTCTGCGATTTTTTCGCCGTAATTCAATACGATGACGCGATCGGCAATTCGAAAAAGCTCCTTCAAACGGTGCTCGATCATAATGATGGTTTTGCCTTCCAATCGCAATTTTTCGATTATGGGTACGATACTGGCCACTTCGGCCAAACTTAATCCTGAAAATAGCTCATCCAGGATGATCAAATCCGGTTGCAGCGCAATGGCTTTGGCCAGTTCCAGCCTTTTGAGATAGCCCTGGGGCAGGACACTGGCGCTTTTATAAGCCACAAAGGCATCACGTTCAAAGCCGACTTCTTCCAGCAGGTCCAGGGCTACTGCATCGCGGTCACCGTATTTACCGCCGATCATTTTTTTGACCCGCGGAGAGTAGAGTGGAATAATCATGTTCTTATAAGCCGGTAGCTTATAGAAGGGCTTGACCATCTGGAAGGTGCGTGCAATCCCCATCCGGATTATTTTATAGGGTGGCAGGCCACTGATATTTTTTCCGTTGTATATGATTTCGCCTTCGCTGGGCTTCACAAAACCGGTGATCAGGTTCACGGCCGTTGTCTTGCCAGAGCCGTTGGGGCCGATGAGTCCCAGGAGCTCTCCCTGGTAGAGATTAAAACTCAAATCACGGATGGCCTGGACGCCTCCGAAGTTTTTATAAAGACCGGCAACCCTGAGCTGTGCAGATGGATCCATTCTTATACCTCCACCCAGCGCTCAAATTGGTGATATTTGCGCTGAATATAGTGGAAGATACCTTCCGGCAGGGCGACGATGAATACCACTAGAAACAGTCCGTAGATCACGATACGCAGTCCACCGATACCGCGCAATATCTCCGAAAGCGGCACCAGAATAAAAGCGCCCAGGGTTGCACCCGCCAGGGTTCCGGGTCCACCTACCACCGCCGCTGCAATGGGCAAGATGGAATAATCCAGTGCAAAGACCGGCATGCCGACAAACATATAAACATGGGTGGTGAATGCGCCGGCGAAGGCCCCGATTGCACTGGCGATGAACAGGGCCTGCGCCTTAAACCAGTAGATGTTGATACCCGCATTCATGACCGAACGATCGTTGTCGCTGATGCCTTTTAAAACCAGACCGTAATCTGATCCCATCATGCGGCGGAAGCCAAACAGGGCGCCTAACAGGGCGCCAATAATCACATAAAGCTCTATCCACCGTGAAGCCAGGGGGGTAATACCGCTCAGGCCCTCGGTGCCGCCGAATATTTTGGTGGCTTCGACAATCCTTACCAGCATCAGCGGGATGATCAGCGTCACCATGGAAAAGTAAATGCCTCTCAATCGTAGTACCGGCAGCAAAATCAACGTGCAGATCAATCCGCCCAGCAGGGAACCAATGGGAATGGTTAAATACGGCGACCAGCCAAAATAGTGATTTAGAACACCGGCGGCATAGGCGCCCATTCCGAAAAAAAGAGCCTGACCCAGGGATATCATGCCGCTTTGCTCCAGGATATCCCAGCTGATCGCCAATAATGCGAAAACAGCGACATTGAGCAACACCCTTTGCCAGTAAATGCCCAGCAACAGCGGCAGCGCCAGGCACCCGGCGATGGGTATCAACCTGGGTGCGGCCAGATAGAGCATTTCGCGCCAGGACGACAGAGCAAAAATATCGCTCGCTCGGGCTTTGATCCCTCGATCGATGCGTTCTTTGCGCCTTTGCTGTGAATTTAATTCCGGGCTCTCCATTCCGACTTCAAGTCTCCATATCCGCTTTTCCAGCCTCTTTTTCGAAAAGGCCGGTGGTTAAATGGTCAATACAATGCTGCCGTGATTTTAATTCCACCTTCCGCATTCCCACTTCCGCCTTCTGAATTCGTTTCTTTAGATTCGCTCCTCGAGCTCCTTTTGTTTGCCGAATAGACCGGAAGGTTTTATGGTCAATACAATCAGTATCGCCGCCAGACTGACGATCATGGTCCAGTGGGAGCTGATATAACTGTCTGTGAACCGTTCGGCAAAACCAATGACAAAACTGGCAACAATAACGCCGCCGGTGCTGCCCAGGCCACCGATGATGCATACTGCCAAAGCCTTGATCAAGACTTCGTATCCCTCGCTGGGCGCGATGCTTCCCAGTGGAATGATTATGGTGGCTGCAATGGCGGCCAGTCCGGCGCCAAAGGAGACGCTTAAAGTGGCAATCCGATCTGAATTAATGCCCAGGCTCAGGGCAGTGCGTTCATCCTGGGCAATTCCCCTGAATGCGAGTCCCAGGGATGTATGGTGGGTAAAAATCCATAGAAAAATAACCAGCGCTACACCGATAATAACGATTAAGATACGCTGCATATCAATATAGACGCCGAAAATATCAAAGCTGTGGTCGATAAAGACGGGCAGGGTATATTCAAATCCCACAAAACCCAGGTAACGGAACAATTCCAATATGGCCAGACCGATACCAAAGGTCGCGATCACTTCGGAAAGCGCCTGGCCCCGCACGCGCAGCAACACGAAACGGTACATTAGAGCACCTACCAGGGTCGTAATGATAATGGATATGATAGCTGCAACCAGAAACGGGAGCTCCAAAAGATTCAAAAGCATCCAGCTAAGGTAGGCGGACATGATATACAGGGCACCATAGGCAAAATTCGCCACCCCGCTGATGCCGAAGGTTAAATTGAAACCGATCGCCAACAACGCTAAAATGACGCTGTTGACCACAGCGTATAGCACCGTACCGATGAACATTAAATCAGGATCTCCAGTTTTGTTATGACAACTTGATTAAACCTTTGTTTCTGTTGCGCTTTGAAACAATTGAATTGCCCGTAGGAACACATTTGGCGCAATGAACGCATTGCGTTCATTGCGCCATCATGTTTTCAGGTATATAGATCGTCCGCTCAAACTTACAGAGCATAAACACGTGATGATTGAATTGCCTATTTCAAAGACTTTAGTCCGGGCGGCAGCTTAATTTTGGCTTCGGCTACAGAGGGCGGGAAAACGATTTTGCGCTGCCCGTCTTCGGTCCATTGAAATACCAGCCCGATGGCATTTTCCTTGGGATCCGTGCCGTAAATAGCTTGATTGCCCGCGTCGTATCGAACACGCCCCATGACACCGTTGCGATCTGTTTTCTTCAATTCCGCCACAATGGCATCCGGGTCCAGGCTGCCGGCACGCTCAATGGCTTCAGCCAGAATATAGACCGATTCGTAAGAAGGTGCAATGCCGTGGCCACCCTGGATGGGTTTGCCAAACGTACTCTTGTATTTATTAAAAAATTTCTGGGAAGCGGGTACTTTCGCAGAGTAAATGCTGCTGCCCAGCTCAAAGATGCTGTTCATGACGCCGCCGATTTTACCATCAAATGTATTCCAGGCTTCCGAACCGGCCAATGGTGAAATAAATCCGGCCATCAAAGTCGGTACTTTCATGGATTTCCATTGTTTGACCAGAATGCCGCTTTGGGGCATGTCAAAGATGGGCATTATGACCTGAGCGCCCTGAGCTCGCGCTTTCATCAGGGCCGATGAAAAATCAGAGGTGCCGGTCGGATAGGCCTCCATGCCCACAACCTCCCAGCCGGCCTTATCAAAATATACTTTTTTGACAAAACCTGCTGTTGCCCGGGCCCAGGCGACATCCTGATGCATCACAAAAACTTTGTTGAACCCGAATTCCTTATTAATCAAAGCCATGTTGCCGGCCAGATATTTAACCAGATGAACGGCATTCAGGCAGGTTCTGAATATGTATTTATATTTTTCCGGATCGCCTTTAATTTTTTTCTCGGAACCGGGGCTCATCGCGATCGTACCCAGCATCGGCGTTTTATACTTGGCAATGATGTCCATTCCGGCGATCAAAGCTTCCGAGCGAAATGGGCCCACAACAATGGCAGCCGGCTTCTTTTCCAGGATAATTTTCTCCAGCCCCAGCAACGCTTCCGGTACGGGAACACCGGGAGCGGCATCCCGCAAATCGGTTGCGGCGACCTTTAAAAGTCGTTTGGTACCACCGACATTGACACCACCCCGGGCGTTAATCTCGCTGACCGCAATTTGAACCGCCTTATGAGATTCCTTACCTTCCAGAAAACCCAGCGAGGTTGGGACACCGATAACGATCGGCTCGGCAGCATAGACAGCCGGCGCGGGCATTATCCAGCCAAACACAGCAACCAGTGCAAGACAGAGTAAAAACATTTTACGTTTCATGAGACGCCTCCTTTTGTGAGCTATCCCCCTATCCGGGAGAAAACAGGTTAATGCATTTATTTTGGAAACGATGCTACGGATTTTACCGCTGCGGGGTAACGGTGGCATACGGCTCCGAGCGGTATATGGATGAGAATCGCCTTTCTCTGTGTTCTTGAATAGGCGATTGTACATAATTTGGCAACAATATATATGGGTCGCCTGAGCGCAAGCAACATAGCTATGAAGTAGCTACTCTGTGGTAGCTATATGAACCGTGGTGGGTTGTCAAGGAATTTGTTATGCCATGATATACAGTCGCAACGGTTTTTGAGGCTTTAGTCAAAATTTATTTTATGGTTATCTGGCGAATGGCTATAGATGCCTTATTTTTTGAAGTAACCGCTGTAGGGGTGGGATCATTTATAGCAGCGGGAGAGACAATCGGGACAATTGTGTTCATTATAATGAACGATTTTAAGATAGGTTCTATTTATAATTTTCATAACTAGTCCCTTAAACAGTCAATTTAAATGCATTATAGCTTGACAAAACATTTTTAACTGGTAATATAAATCACCTTAAACGTTCATTGAAGTGAACAATCATTACAGCGTTTGAAGTGTTCTAATCTGCGGCCATCCTGGTCGACACAAAAGGCGAATGATGGACAAGAAACTGCTGACAATAGATCCGGAAAAGTGCACCGGTTGCCGAAACTGTGAGCTCGTTTGTTCGGTCAGGCATTATGGGGTGAGCAATCCCTCCCTGGCGCGGATCCAGGTTGTTAAATGGGAACATATCGGGGTTTACGTACCGATGAGCTGCCAGCAGTGTGAAGAAGCCCCCTGCCTGGAAGTTTGCCCCAAAGATGCCATCTACCGTGATGACGTACTTGAGAGCGTCGCTGTCGATCATGACCTTTGCATCGGCTGTAAAATGTGTGTTGCAGCCTGTCCTTTTGGTGCCATGCGCTGGAATTCCGGGCGGAGCCGTGTTTTCAAATGCGATTTATGTGACGGCGATCCCCAATGCGTGCGTTTCTGTTATACCAAGGCGGTTGACTATCAGGCAGCCAGTAACGTCAATACCGCTCGCATGCGTCAGGCAGCTGGAGATTTTGCCCGGGCAACACGTCGTAAACAGTAATCATTTCGAAACTTAGTTTGCTTTACAGTCAGTCAATAATTCGTTTCCCCTCCCTTGATGGGAGGGGATTAAGGGGAGGGTGAATTGATTAAGAATCTGTTTCCATTTTCTATTTTATTACCCCCACTCGAACCCTCCCCCGTCAAGGGGGAGGTATTTATGATGTTTTTTGGGATCAAAGAACAGACTATTTAGTCACTTTTGCAAAGATGGAGGTTTTCATTGAAAATCCAGGTAGAATCTCTCGGGTTGCCGACGTTGTCAAAGCTAATCGGGAAAAATGCCGAGCTGGAAATGGCAGACGGGACCGTGGCGGATCTTATTGCGCATATCGTGAATCAAACGGGCCGGGAGGCGCGCAAGATACTGCTGGACCACACCGGTGAACTGGATATGACCATCCAGGTGATGCTCAATGATGACGGTTTTGTACCCCGGGACGAGTTGTCCCA
>CAZJHF010000088.1:0-11727 GCA_964545505.1 uncultured Desulfobacterales bacterium
AGATAACAAATAACGAACATTGGAGGCAAAATGATACGCAGTTTATGGACGTCAGCGACCGGCATGCAAGCCCAGGAGCTGAATATCGATGTCATCGCAAATAACCTGGCCAACGTCAATACATCTGGTTTCAAAAAAAGCCGGGCTGAATTTCAGGATTTATTGTACGAAAGCATGCGTCCGGCCGGAGCGGCCTCCTCGGCGGATACGACCGTGCCGACCGGCATCCAGCTGGGGCATGGTACGCGGCCCTCAGCGGTACAAAAGATGTTTAGCCAGGGGGATTTCCAGAATACCCAAAACGAGCTGGACTGGGCCATTGAAGGCGACGGGTTCTTTCAAATCGAAATGCCCGACGGCGTCACCGGTTATAGCCGCTCAGGGGAATTCAAGCTGGATGCAGATGGTCGCATTGTCAATCCGGACGGGTTTCCGTTGATCCCGGAAATTGCAGTTCCGATTGACACCATTTCGATTTCGGTGGGATTGGATGGGACGGTTTCCGTCATCCAGGCCGGTGATGGGACCCCCAGCGAGATCGGCAATATTCAGCTGGCACGCTTTGTCAATCCTGCCGGATTGAGAAGCCTGGGGAAAAATCTGTTTACGCCCACCAATGCTTCCGGAGATGAAATAACCGGGACACCCGGTGAAAGCGGTTTCGGCAGAATCTCCCAGGGCTTTTTAGAAATGTCCAATGTCAGCGTCGTGGATGAAATGGTCGGCATGATTACAGCTCAGCGGGCTTATGAAACCAACAGTAAAGTCATTACCACTGCCGATGAAATGCTGCAGCTCGCCAATAACCTCAAACGCTAATAAAATAAAATGAAAATGTCTAGCTTAAAAGCACAATTGACAAAGCAGCTGCATCGTGGATTGTTTTTTATCTTGACGGTGGCCTTCATCAGCACGACGGCGGTCGATTTACAGGCTGATCAGACAACGACCATTCGCATTCGAGAGCGGGTTGAAATTGCCGCTGCTGAGGTTTTGCTGGGCCAGATCGCCAATATTGCCGGCCATGATGTCCAGCTCAATCAATATCTGCAAGGCATTGTCATTGGCAAGGCCCCTTTGCCGGGAGATTCGCGCCAGTTCGACAGAGACCACCTGATTCAGCGCTTGAAGCAACATCATATCGACCTGACGGCGGTGCAGGTAGAAGCGCCACCACAGGTTAACGTCATCCGCAGCCACGTTCAAATTCAGAAACAGGAAATTGAAAAAATCGTTTCGGATTTTATCTTGCAGCACACCCCGCGGGCGAACACGACGATGCGCATCAGTGAGATCCAGGTTCCCAAAAGCCTAATCCTGCCCAAAGGACGCATCACCTATAAAGTGGCGGCACCGCGCAGCCGTCAGCTGATGGGCCGGTGTCCCATTTCTGTTGATTTCAGCGTTGACGGGCGGGTTCATAAAAAAGTGTGGGCGAATGCAATGATTGAGGTTTTGGGCCAGGTGGTCGTGACGCGCAAACCGCTTGGAAGGTACAAACCCATAACCGCGAACGATATCGAGGTGCGAACCCTGGATCTGGCCAACCTGCCGGCCAATGTGCTCTCTGATCCCGCTGCGGCCATCGGAAAACGTACCAAAAGAGCCATAGGTTCTCAGATGCCTCTGAGAGCCGATCACATTGAACTGCCACCCCTGGTCAAACGGGGAGACCTGGTGGTGATCATTGCCGAATCAGCGAGCATGAAGATTACGACCCGCGGGCAGGTCAAGAAAAAAGGACGTCTGGGAGAGCTCATCCCGGTGGTTAATTTGGATTCAAAGAAAATACTTCATGCCCGTGTGCTTGATGCCAACACGGTCAAGGTGGATTTTTAAGTGTTTCTTCATTTAAAAAGGAATATGTCTTATGCCTAAAACAACTCCGTATCTAATTGCGCTGACGCTGCTGGCGCTTTTTCTCGGCGGCCTGGTCGGTTGTGCGGCCACACGGCAGACGTTGCCGCCGGTGGTGGAAACCATGCCAATGAAACATGACATGCAGATCGAATCCCAGCCACTTCCTGAGCCGCAATCCAACGGCTCGCTGTATGCGTCCGCCAGTGTGTTCAATGATCTTTTCCTGGATACGAAAGCCCGCCGGGTGAGCGATATTGTCACGGTTAAAATTTCAGAGTCCTCCAAGGCCACCAATTCAGCCGATACCAAAACAGGCCGAGAATCCGGCCTGGAAGCCGGTATCGACACGCTTTTTGGCACAGAAGACTGGTACCGTGAGGAGGTGTTGCCCCAAATACCCAGCTGGCTGCCGAGGCCTGATCCGTTTGGCAATCCATCGGTCAAAGGCAGTCTGAGCTCGGATTTCAAAGGCTCCGGGAGTACCTCGCGCAGTGGCGATCTGAGCGCATTTATCACTTGTCGGGTGACCGAGGTCTTTGCCAATGGAAACCTCTATATTGTCGGATCACGAGAAATTCTGGTGAACCATGAAACCCAGATGATCATTTTATCCGGAATTATCAGACCGCGGGACATCAATGACGACAACGTTATCCTATCAACCTTTATATCCAATGCCAAGATTGCATACAGCGGCAGCGGGATCGTTAATGACCGCCAGCGCCCTGGATGGCTGGCCAACCTGCTTAACTCAGTCTGGCCCTTTTAATCAGGCGTAACGAGGAAAGATTTACCATGGACAAGCGTTTGCATAACCCATCAGCCTTGAAATTGATCAGCATCGTATTTTGCTGGGTTCTGATAACCATCGTTACTTTGCTTCCGAATGCCGAAGCGGTTCGCATCAAAGATATTGTCGATATCCAGGGTGTGCGTCAAAATCAGCTGGTCGGCTACGGACTGGTGGTGGGCCTGGAAGGCACGGGCGACAGCGATAGCTCCCTGTTTACGATTCAGTCACTGGCCAGTCTGCTCGAAAAAATGGGCGTAACCGTTCAGACGAGCGACATTGAAGATGTCGAAAATGTAGCGGCAGTCATGGTGACAGCCGACCTGCCGCCGTTTGCCAGCCTGGGCAACCGCCTGGATGTGCTGGTCAGCTCCATCGGCGATGCCGAAAATTTGCAGGGCGGCACACTGCTGTTTACGCCATTGCGCGCCGCTGATGGCAAAGTCTATGCAATTGCCCAGGGACCGGTCAGCACAGGCGGGTTTGCGGTTAGCGGAAACTCCGGTGATCAGGTCCAGAAGAATTTTCCGACGGTGGGTCGGGTTGTCGGCGGCGCGCTGGTGGAAAAAGTGCTGCATTCCAATTTTAACCAAAAAAGCGCGCTAACCCTGGCCTTGAAAGCCCCGGACTTCACGACCGCCAGCCGGGTGGCCCAGGCCATCAATCGAGCCTTTTACAACCAACTGGCGCACACCGAGAATGCTGGCGCGATTCGGGTAACAGTACCCGAAAACTACTTGGGCAATACGGTCCAATTTGTAACGATGATCGAGAGCCTGGGGGTCACGCCGGATATGGTTTCTAAAGTGGTCGTCAACGAACGCACCGGTACCGTCATCATGGGTGAAAACGTGCGCATCGCCACCATCGCCATCGCCCACGGCAATTTGAGCATCCAGATCAACGAATCCCAGGATGTCTCACAGCCGCTGCCGTTTTCACGAGGCGGGGAGACCGTGGTTACACCCGAATCGGAAATTGTTGTTCAAGAAGGTAAAAATCCCATTTTCCTGGTGGAATCAGGCGTCAGTATCGGGGAGGTTGTCAAGGCTCTGAATGCTCTGGGTGTTTCTCCGCGGGACCTGATTGCGATCTTCCAGGCACTCAAAGCCGCAGGCGCCCTGCAGGCCGAATTGGAGGTTATATAATGACTGATCCCATATCATTTCCGAAACTGCCCGTGAACTTAGCGGATGTCGTCACCGATTCGCCGGCGCGGTTGCAACGCACAATCAATCAAAAAAAAGGCGTTTCAGGCAATGCCGCCAGCGATCCGGAGTTGGTTGAAACCTGTCGCCAGATGGAATCGCTCTTCATTAACCATTTGTTCAAAGAAATGCGCGCTTCAATTCAACGATCAGGATTTATCAGCGGCGGGCGGGCTGAAGAAATTTATACGTCCATGATGGATGCGGAAATGGCTGTCAAGCTTTCCAACAGGGGTGGGATCGGGTTGGCCGACATGTTGATGCAGCAGTTAGCGCATTCGACTTCGCAAGGCACACAGGACGATTCTGATTAGTCTTATGTATGTTATTTCTAAAGTTATTGGTAATTTAGCCGATAAATTAATATAAATGCTGATGGATTTAAGCCGGTCTAAAAAAAGGGCTACATGAGAATAGGGATTAGGAAAAACCTTATGGAACACCTGTTGAATAAACTAATTGGCTTACTCGCGCATGCGACCGAACTCTACCAGGCGCTGTTGGCTGTCGTCCAAAATGAAAAGGAAGCGGTTGCGGGGCTGAATTTAAAGCAGCTGAATGAGGCCTGCAAAGCGAAGGATAATATATTGTTGAAGCTGCGTATTCTGGAAGAACAACGACAACAGGTAATGGAGCGGGTAGCTGCTGAATTGGGATGCTCGGCCCTGGGGCTGACGTTAACCCGGCTGTCACAGCAGGTCGATAAATTTTATGCCCGGCAATTGCTGGATCGCAGCACCGATTTATTGGCGTTAATTCAAACCCTGCAGGAGGTGACGCAACAAAACAAGTCCCTGATGTCGCATTCGATGCAATTGATTCAGGGTTCTCGCAATTTACTCAATAATCTAATCGTGGCGAATCCGGTCTATTACCGCAGCGGCGATATGAATAGCGGCGAACAAACGGGTCGGCTGTTGAACGGTGACATCTAATTCGATGAAACGGGTCGTGCCTATAGGTAATATGAAAATCGCTCAGCTTCCGGACCGCCTGATTACGGATGCCCTGGGAAGCTGCTTGTGCTTGACTGTATATGATGCGGTTTCGGGTATTGGTGCTTTGTTGCATGCCATGTTGCCAGTGTCCAAAATAAATTTAAAAAAGGCGAGCATCAATCCGTTTATGTTTGTTGATACCGGCATACCCGCTCTATTTGCAGAACTGGGTGCCCAGGAAAATATAACACCCTGTGACCATTGGGTCGTCAAGGCGGTTGGATGCGGTAACCCGATGGGTCCCAAAGAGGTATTTAAAATAGGCGAGCGCAACTATCGCATACTGCGCGAACGGCTCGCACATGAACATGTTTCGTTAACGGCCGAAGATATCGGCGGCACGGCCAGCCGTAAAGTTTGTCTGGATCTGGCCACCGGAAAGACCATCGTTCACAGCAACGGTGCAGAGAGGGTTTTATGAGAGAATCAAAATTAAATGAAATTTTGGCCACGGTAAAATCATTCCCATCCATGCCCGGGGCGGGCGCCAAAATGCTAAGTTTGCTTGAAGGGCCCGACAGCACTGTTACTGAAATCGAAGAAATCTTGCGCTATGATCCGGGACTGACCGCCAACGTGCTTAAATTAGCCAATTCGGCTTATTTTGGCATTCCATCAAAAATTGGCTCTCTCAAACAGGCCGTCATCCTGTTGGGTTTAAAGCGCCTTATTCAACTGGTGGTCGCTTCCTGTGTTAGTTCCATAATGGATAAATCCGTTGCCGGTTACGATTTGCCGTCAGGTAATTTGTGGCGCCATTCGATTGCGGTCTCAATTGCCTCCGAGGCCCTGGTCAAGGGCAAAACACGTGTGAAGACTGAAGATGTCTTTACGCCGGCGTTGTTGCACGATGTCGGTAAGCTGGTTTTAGGCTCGTTCGTCAATCAAGAACTGGAGGCCATCCACAGTCTGGCTGCTAAAGGCATTCCGTTTGTGGTAGCGGAAAATATGATTCTGGGCACCGATCATGCTGAAATCGGTGCGCGCATTTTAGCGAATTGGAATTTACCTGCCGAGGTGATTAATGCGGTCCGCTGGCACCACGATCCCGATTCTCCCGATGCCAGTAGCATGCAGATGGATGTGATCTACCTGGCGAATATCCTGTGCCAAACACCGGATACCAGCGGCCCCGATGCCGGACATGCGGTTGAATTATCGCCGGCTGTTATCGATCGACTGGGAATTCAGCTCGATCAATTTGAAAGTATCTCAGAAAAAGTGGCCCACTGGGTGGATGAGCTATCGAACGCCTTGGCATTTAGCTGAGCATCGCAAAGGTAACCATACGATGGTTACGCTTAGGCCATAAACGGGTTTTCGATATGCTGATCGTAGCTGAAACCGTAAAGCCGCTATTGAGAAGGTTAAGGAAACAATTAATGGAAGCTCAAAAAATCGCAGCCGCTATTAAATCATTTCCCGGGATGCCGGGAACGGCAGTCAAGTTGCTGGGGTTGATTGATGATCCGGCCATGCGTGTGTCCCAGATCGAGGGGATACTGCGCCAGGACCCGGGCCTGACAGCCAATGTCCTCAGACTCGCCAATTCGGCTTATTTTGGCATTCCATCTAAAATCGGCTCGATTCGACAGGCGATCATATTGCTGGGATTGAAGCGTCTGATTCAAATGGTCATCGCTGCCTGTGTGAGCGCCATAATGGATAAGCCGGTACCGGGCTATGATCTGCCACCGGGTGAACTGTGGCGGCATTCGATTGCCGTTTCGGTTGCTGCGGAGGGTCTGGTTAAAGAGCTGAAAGTCGAAGCCGCTGAGGAAATATTTACAGCCGCATTGCTACATGATGTTGGCAAACTGGTTCTGGGTGATTTTGTTAAGGATGATTTTTCGAAAATTGAAAGGTCGCTTTCCCAGGGAATGAGCTTCGAGGTGGCTGAAACAATGGCATTGGGTACGAATCATGCTGAGGTGGGTGCCCAAATTTTAACCCGCTGGTCACTGCCGTCAGAAATTGTCAATGCGGTTCAATGGCATCACCAACCCGATACGGCTGAGCAAACCAACACCATGTTAGATATTGTGCATGTGGCCAATTTTATGAGTATCATGATCGGTATTGGCCTGGGTCGCGATGGTCTGCAACACCAGCCAAGCGCAGCGGTGAGCAAACGTCTCGGGCTTGAAACGGCTCATCTGGAAAAGGTGGCCAGCCAGACCATGCAATGGGTAACGGAATTGTCCGATGTTCTGGGTGGCGCCTAAAGGCGATTGACCTGGGGGCATATAATGATGAAAAACAAAGGAACGTACGATGTCAGATATTAACGGAATTTTGAACATCGCCAGTCAGGCCCTCATGACCCAGCAGAAGGCCATTAATGTCACCGGTCACAATATAGCCAATGTGAATACCCCCGGGTACTCCCGCCAGAGCCTGCAAATATCTACCAACACACCTTCGTATTCTTACATCGGTTTGATCGGTAATGGGGTTCATGCCGACGGCATCGAACGGATTTACGACCGGTTTTTGAGCACACAGATAAACAATGAAAACCAGGCCCTGGGCCACTGGGATGCTCAGAAAGGGGCGGTTGAAGTCGTCGAAATGATATTCAACGAAAGCGACGGTTACGGATTGAGTCAGGCCATGAGCAAGTTCTGGGATACCTGGCATTCGTTGATCAACAATCCCGCCGGGACAACGGAGCGTCAGGTGCTGATCACCAACAGTCAGGTTTTAACCAGCACATTTAACCAGCTGGATGCGGATCTTCGCAAATCTCAAAAAGATCTTGACCTTGCCGTTGAGGGCACGGTGGCGGACATCAACCGCCTTACCGAAAAGGTGGCTGATCTGAACGCGAAAATCCTTTCGGCCGAATCTGACGCCTCAAACGCCAATGACTATCGCGATCAGCGAGAGCAAGCGCTCAAAGCGCTATCCGAATTAATTGATATCAATACCTATGAAGATTCCAATGGGGCGGTGCATGTACTGGTGGCCGATGGCCAACCGCTGGTGGGTGCCGGCCAACAATGGCTGCTGTCCACCCAGGTCAATGCCCAAAACTTGCACGATGTGGTCTGGCTGGACAGAAGCGGCACACCCACGGATATTACCGCTGATATTGATGGTGGCAAGCTCAAAGGCTACCTCGACGTTCGGGACGCGATTATCCCTGCTGATATGAATCGTCTGGATACCCTGGCCCAGGAGTTGATGGCCGACGTCAACGCCCTGCATCAGGCCGGTTTTGCCCTGGACGGGTCCGCCGGAGAGGTCTTTTTTACTGGTCTGGGCGCAGGCAATATCGCCCTAAACCCCAATATTGCCGCTGACCCGGATCTGATTGCCGCCGCTGCCGATGCGCTGACCGTTCCGGGTGACAATCGCCAGGCGATGGAAATCGCCAAGTTGCAATACCAATTGACGATGAACGGCAATACGGCCACCTACAATGACTATTACAGTGCGCTGATTCGAGATACCGGCAATGAAGTTCTCAAATCAGACGCCTATTATCACCATCAATCGGATATGCTGAACCAGCTGGAAAATCGCCGCGAATCGATTTCTGGCGTGTCGCTGGATGAGGAGATGATTAATCTAATCAAGTTTCAAAATGCCTATACGGCCTCTGCTAAAATGATCAGTGCGGCCGATGAGTTGCTGCAAACGGTCTTGCAGATGGTATAAGCAGTTATAAGGGGATGGGGTCGCGTACCGGGCGAGCCGGGTACCCGCTGGGGCATCCTGTTGTTATTAAAAACTGAATCCCAAAAGGAGGGGATGAATTTATGCGTGTGACACAAAATACGATGACGCAATCGCTGGTGCGCTATTTGACAGCGCAAAACGAAGCATTGTATGATCGACAAACGATCATTGCATCTCAAAAGCGTATCAACAAACCATCCGATGATCCGATAGCCATGGGCAAGGTTCTAGATTATCGGCAAACCCTGTCCTCGATTGATCAATATCAAACCAATATTCAGATCGGAAAGACCCGACTGGATGAGACCGAATCCACTTTAAAGCTGGTTGATGATTTGGTGCAGGTGGTGCGGGCCATCGGACAAACTGAAGCCGGCGGCACAAATGAAAGTCGTCAACTGGCGGCAGAAGAGGTGAAAAAACTGTATGATCAGATTCTTGATCTGGCCAATGCCACCCAAAATGATAACTATCTGTTCTCAGGCTACCTGACCAAAACAGCACCCTTTTCACGCGATGATACCCAGCCGACCACCTACGATCAGTATACGGTCAGTTACAATGGCGATACCGGGGATGCCAGCTTCATCGTTGCCAAGAACACCGAACTGACCCTTGATGCCGACGGCCAGCCGATATTTCACAATGCCGCCGCCGGCGGTGTGAATATTTTCGATCACATTCGGGATTTGATCGTGGGGCTTGAAACGAATGATACAGATGCCATTTCAGCCCAAACGGGCATGCTGGATCAAGCCCGAACCCAGGTCAATAACATTCGCGCTGCCAATGCATCGATATATTACCAACTGGAGATTACCGCAAGGCATTGGCAGAACTATAAGCCTAAAATCCAGGACTTGATGGCCAAAGAAGAAGAAGCCGACATCACCAAAGCAGTTGTGGAGCTGCAAAATATTGAGCTGGCCTATCAAACCACACTGGCCACTGCGGCGCGAATCATTCAACCGGGGCTGGTGCAATTTCTTAAATAGACGATGAAAAAAACAAACATCATATTGAGTTGTTTTATTCTGCTCTGGCTTGTCGTTGCCATATCCGCTTTCGGTCTGAAAAGCGCGGACATCGTACGCTTGAAAAAGGTCGGTATCAGTGATGCCACGATTCAACTGATGGTGCGGGAAAAGGTTGTTGAAACCGCGGCGTTTAGCGTTCAGGAAATTGTCGACCTGAAAAAGGCGGGGCTTAGTGAGAAAACCATTCAGATGGTCATTCGGGAAGGTTCTTTTCTCAAAGACACGGCTCCGATTATTTACGGCAAAGATGTTCGATCAATTGAGTTTACCACGGCTAATGACATCATTGCACTCAAGAATGCCGGCGTCAGCAATGAGGTCATTCAAGCGATTATCACCGTTGTGGGTGAAAGCACGGATACCGACCGACGCGACGCATATCGACTGCTAGAAGATATGCAAATTCGGGTCGACTTGCGGGACGGGGATTAACAACTTCAATTGCGGATTTTTGATTACGGCCTGCGACGAGCTCAGCCGAGTCGATTGCAAATTGAAATATCAGCCGAACCGCACGGTTAAAATCCGAAATCTGTAATCTACAATCCGAAATTTTACCCGATGCCCATTGCCTGCCCCAAATGCATCTTTTACTATGTTACCTGGAATCCCAATTTTCCGCATGGCTGCCGCGCAATGGGATTCAAGAGCCGCCGCTCACCAATTCTTGAAGTTCGCCAGGTCATGTCCGGTCAGGATTGTCTTTTATTTTATGCTAAAAAACATCGAAAAATACGACTGACGGATCGGGTCAGAAAAATGCGTTAGCCCCTGTCTGCAGTGATCCTTCTGGACACAAACGTCTTCAAATCATTTTTCTTGTCCGACCGCTACGGGTACCGTTGCGCGGGTGCGCAAATGGGCCTTTAAATCATGCTTGACCAGATCTGAAGCCTGTTTCAGCAACACGGGAAAAATTTGTGGATATCCACTTGATCGCAACTGGGTCTGAATTTGCTCGCGATAGTTCCTTTTGCCATCTTCCACCGTAGCTCTTAACATGTGGTAGAGATCCATCGGAGCGATATCTATGGGCAGGGAAAATTGGCCAACAATGGTTGTGGCCTCGCGGGCGATATGCTGCAGATAGTTATTGTTGTTCTGTGGTACGACTGTGTCCCGTCTGTCATGAAAGCGCACTGCCTCGCAAATTTCCTGGGGAACGTTAAACCGCTTAAGCACAATCGCGCCAATTTCGGCATGGCTCATTCCCAGGATATCCTTCTCAGCTTCACAGGATGGCACATTCCGTGATTTTTTGATGGCCACAATTTGCTCATGTTCCGCTTTGAAATATACGGCAATGACAAGCTTGCCAATATTTTGCAGCGTTGCCACTGTGAAAAGATCATCCAACTGGTTGAAGTTGAGTATTTCGCCCAAAACCTTGGCGACCGCCGCGCAGACCTGGGCCTGTTTCAGGAATTTTTCAAAGTCAAATTGTTTGAGACGGCGCGTAAAATGATCCATTAATATAGAGGTGATCAAGATGTCTTTCATTTTGCCGTAACCGAGCAGTTTGACGGCGTAATTGATGGAGCGGACCTCCCGGCCACCGTAATAGGCGGAATTGGCGATATTTAAAAAACGGGCTGCCAAACTTGGTGATAATTTTTCAACAATGTGATCAAAGTTGCTGGCCGGACTGTTGAGTAAAGTGATGATATCAACTACTTCCGTGTCAACCAGTGGTAGCTTGTTGATTTTGGATTCAATTCTTGCGATGATTTCTTCGGTCGTCATTCAGATTCCTCCACGCAAAGGCTTAACCCGCTGCGGCCGTCTTGATAATGGCGGCGATTTTCAGAAGCAGCCCTCATTGATGCCGTGATACAACTCTAATAATTCAGGTAGCTTGAAATGATGCCACACCCCCTAAACACAACAGCAATAGGTATGCCAAATCAATGAAACCCGCCTGCAGTTGACTGTCGGACCCCGAAAAACCCGTCAAAGTAGACGAAATCCTGCTTGCAAGCTGCCAAATGGGCTCGGAAGGGTCGAAACCTATTGATACGGTTAATATTTTTGACAAAGCCTTGACGTGTTTTGCCAAAATCTTGTCGACCCACGAAAAAACCCTGTTAGGGGGGGGTGCCTAACAGGGTTCGTCGGAGGTGGGAATGAAGGAAAGGAGGAAACTTCATTCC
>CAZJHF010000089.1:0-1188 GCA_964545505.1 uncultured Desulfobacterales bacterium
TTTGAACCATTACCTGGCTATCAGCGTCAGGTCCCACATCGGTAAAAAAATGGCCAGGGCGAAAAAGCCGACCACAGCCGCCAGCCCGACGGTCAGCAGCGGGCCGATGGCCTCCGACATCTTTTTCATGGCGTATTCCACTTCGGCATCGTAGTGGCCGGCCACCTCCTGCATCATGCTTTCCAGATTACCCGATTCCTCGCCGATAGCCACCATGTTGATAAGCATCGGTGTAAAATACTTGGCCTCGCCCAGAGGCGCAGCAATACCGCGCCCTTCTGCGAGGCGGTCCTTGATATCCTCCAGCTCGCGCCCGATGGCGGCGTTGCCGATGGTTCCGGATAAAATATCCATCGAGTCCAGCACATCGACGCCGCTGGCCTGCAGGATTGAAAAAATACTGGCAAAACGTGACACAGCGCTTTTGGCAAACAGGGGCCCGACCAGCGGAATCCGCATAAAGAGTGAATCCCGCATGAATTTACCCTGCCTGGTTTTTAAGTAGTAGAATAGAAATACGACCACGATGATGACGGCGCCGATGATCAAATACCAGTAGGTGGACAAAAATTCGTAAAGAAAGATACAGATCTGGGTTGGCAGGGGCAACTTCAGCCCGGCATTTTGAAAGATGTTGACAAATTTTGGGATAACCTGGGTTATCAGGATCAAAAATGCGCTGAACAAAAAGACGACCACGATGACCGGGTATGTCAGGGCCGATTTGATATCTGACTTGACCTGATTTTCGTGTTCGATGATGTATGTTAAGCGGTCCAACACTTCCGGCAGCGCCCCGCTGGATTCGCCGGCCCTGATCATACTGCAGTATAATGGCGAAAACACCTTCGGATGTTTGCTAAATGCGTCATACAGGCTGGCACCTTCTTTGATGTCCTGGTGCATCTTGCCCATAATTCTGCACAGCCGTGGATTTTCAGTCTGTTGTTCCAGGATCTCCAGCATTTTGATCATAGATACGCCGGCGTTGAACATGGTTTTGAACTGTTTGGTAAACAGGATCAATTCGGGCGCCTTGACCGGTGACAGCAGTTCCCGGAATTTAGAAAACTGAAACCCGCTCAAGGCCTGTTGTTCCGCCTTTACCCGGGTGGGAATGTATCCTCGCGCGGCCAGCATGCTGTTGGCACTTTCCAGAGAATCGGCTTCTATTTCACCGGCGGTGGT
>CAZJHF010000089.1:1288-11708 GCA_964545505.1 uncultured Desulfobacterales bacterium
GCTGAAGCCGCCTCTTCCAGAGTGGTGATGCCCTTGATGGCTTTTACAGCTGCATTTTCTTTCAAGGACGTAAAATCTGCGGACTTCAGGGCTGCCTGCTGAATGGCATGCGAAGATTGCCGCTTTAAGATCAAATCCTTGATTTCGTCATTGATGGTCATGACTTCATACACGCCGGTGCGTCCCTTATATCCGGTGTGCATGCAGTTGAAACAGCCTTTGCCCTGCACAAAATTTGCTCGAATTTTGTTGTTAATTCCCCAGGATTTCAGCGCTTCCTTTGAAGGTTCATAGTTGGTCATGCAATTCGGGCAGACCTTGCGCACCAGCCGCTGGGCAAAAGAGACCGTCATGGTCGAAGATACCAGAAATGGTTCGATGCCCATGTCAACAAAGCGGGTGATGGCGCCGGCGGCGTCATTGGTATGCAGGGTGCTGAAAACCATGTGGCCGGTCAGCGCAGCCTGCACGGCCAGAGAGGCAGTTTCCGAATCGCGGATCTCACCAACCATGATGATGTCGGGGTCCTGGCGCAAAATAGATCGCAAACCGCTGGCAAAGGTCATGCCGGCCTTCCGGTTCAACTGCACCTGCCGGATTTTTTCGATACGATATTCAACCGGGTCCTCCACGGTAATAATGTGAATTTCGGGCTGATTGATTTTCTTTAATATTGAATACAGGCTGGTGCTTTTACCGCTTCCGGTGGGCCCGGTGCTGAGAATCATTCCGTGCGGTTTTATGATCATCCGTTCAAGTTTTTCACGATCGCTTTCCGTCATGCCCAGCCGTTCGAGCGAATATATGCTGTTGCTGGTATCCAGCAACCGCAGCACCATGTTTTCCCCGTGAATGGAGGGGATGGTTGAGGCGCGGATATTGATATCTTTGTTCTTCATTTTTACGGTGAAGCGCCCGTCCTGGGGGATTCTGGAAACCGCAATATCCATATTGGCCAGGATTTTGAGCCGGGAAATGATCGGCAGAAACATGCCCTTGGGTGGGGCGGGCACTTCGTGCAGTTTGCCGTCTACCCGGAAGCGCACCTGCACGTATTGTTTCTCCGGACTGATATGGATATCGCTGCAGCCCTCGCGAACACCCTGGGAGAGAATGGAGTTTACCAGGCGCACGACCGGCGCTTCTTCAGCCATTCCCTGCAGCGAGCTGACTTCGACATCATCCAGGCTGGTTGTTTTGTCGGCGCTCTTATCAATTTCCATTTCTTCCATGTCTTCCAGAACGCCGCCGATACCGGAATAGGTACCGTAAGTGGTCGTCAACAGCTGGTTGAGGTGCTGTTCAGTGCAAATGACCGCTTCAACTTCACAGTTGGTATACACTTCAATCGTATCCAGAGAATTGATATCCAGCGGATCGGTCATGGCCACCGTGAGCAGCAGGCCGCTTTTTTTCAGCGGAGCCGCCTGGCAACGATGCGCAATTTCAGCTGAGAGCAGTTGCGCCAGTTCCACATCCACGGTAAATTTGTCCGGCCGGTACTTTTCCAGTTTTAGCTGGCTTGATACCAGATCCACGATCTGGGACTCGCTGACGATGCCTTCCCGCACCAGAAACTGACCAAGTTTCAATTTGCTTTTTTTCTGATACGGAAGCGCCTTTTCCAGCTGCTCCTGGGTCAGCAGCCCGCCCTCAACCAGAATTTCGCCTAATCTTTTGCGTGCTTTCAATTTCGTCTCTCTTATTCAGTGTCGTTTAAATACCGGTTATGCGTAATTTTCTATTCCCCTTGAGCCTGGATGGGGGACACTATTGGCGGCCGTTAATACGGGTCTGCAAAAAAGACGGTGTCATTATTCCAACTGGACAACACTTTGCGCTCGGGTGCAAGTTCCGGCGGCAGGTGCTTTAGCTGCGCAAACGCCGAATCCGCATCGGCATGATACCCTTTGAGAATAATGGCAAACCGTGTGCCGGCCTGCCGGTTCCAATAGGGAATCATGCGGGCCGGCGGTGCGTTTGCCGGATAGGTGCGCAAGTAATCAAAGGCTGTATTCAGATCGTCTGTGTCGTCAAGCAGAACCCACCAGGCGTCTTGGTCTGTGCCGGTCAGCGAAACCGGAATGGCCGGCATCGAAATGGTCTGATTGACTTCCACCAGATCCGGGTCGTCGATGATCGGGTTGGCCAGAATCAAAGAACGGAAATATTTCGAATTATAGCTGCCATAAACCCTCTGGATGATCTGAGATAGCGTGTCGTCCTGTTTCAACGTAATATCTCCCAAAAGGGGCGCATACGGTGTGCTGTTTTCAGGCGCATCCGTTTGTGCTGGAAGCTGCTGGCCCGCAGTGTTTGCTGCGATGGTTGGCGGCGCCGCGCCGGATTCAACCGGTGCGACGGTATCCGCCGGCGACGCATTCGGGCTGATGGACGCAATCTGGCTTTCCGGGGCAACGGTTTCCGGGTTGGCCACTGCAGCCTGAGTAACCGTTTTGCTGCCGGTATCTTCGGCAGCATCCGCGGCCTCAGAATCTTTTTCGCTGCCGTCCGTCTCCTGGCTTTGCTGCCGGCCGCCGGCTTCAGCGACAGCACCTGCCGCATAGCTGTCTGCCGGCGCTGTTTGCTGCTGGACCTGCTGGTTGTGGCTGAGTGTCAACCCCCGGGGCCACAGTGCCCGTAGCTTTTCCGGCATCAGAAATGCAAAAATGACCATTGCGGCTGCAACGGCGACGGCAGCGGTGGCGACGGCGCCTTTCCAGCGGCGGGTTTCGCCGGGAAAAGCGCGTTTGATGCAGGAACGCACCAGCGGAGCGCTAATCCTTTTGCGGTTCTGGACGATCATGGCCAGAATGCTATGATGACATAGATTGATAATCTTTCGGGGGTATCCGCCGGTGGCCCGGTAGACCGTCAACATAGCCGGGTAGCTGAAAAAATCAATTTTTTTATGCGTGTCCTTCGATTTTTCCAGGCGAAATTTGATCATCAAGCGTGTGTCTCGGAAATTCAACGGTTTCAGATAATGGTAGAGGTTGATGCGGTCGGCGAAATTCGCATATTTTTTAATTGTATTTTCGAATTCTTTCTGCGCAAAAATAATAATCTGAAGCAATTTGAAATCGTTGGTTTCGTAATTGAGAAATTCGCGCAGGATTTCCAGACAAAAGGCCGGGATTTTCTGGCCCTCGTCTATAATCAGAACCGTGGTTTTATCTTCTTTGACACCGCTTTTAAACAGGTATTGCTTGATCTGCTCTTTGATTTGCCATTCGTTGGTGGCTATCTTGACCGCATTGCCCATCAGCATCCTGCCGACTGTGGTCAGCAATTCCCGGGCATTCGCAAAGTGGGGATCTAATATCAGGTGGGTGGTAATCTCATCGCGGCGGGCAAAACGTCGGATAAGCTGACGGCAGAGCGTGGTTTTACCGGTTCCCACGTCACCGATGATGACATTCAATCCCCGGCGCAACAGTAATGACAGTTCCAGTTTTTGCAAACATTCCTGGTGCTCGCGGGATTGAAAGAAAAAATCAGGATCCGGTGAGTTTGAAAAAGGCTCCTGCTTCAAATTTAATATATTGAAATAATCCATTGTAAATTATGACCCAACCACCGGTTGGTGTCCGAAAGGGTTGTCAAAAAAACATGACATTGTTTATCCGTTTTTCCACAAGCCCTTACTCCGCCGTTCCACAAGTGGGTTTATCAACAGGGAAGGCGGCGCAATTTACCCATGGCGGTCGCTCGGTAATACCGGTAACGTTCCCAAAGCGCCTAATAACCCTGCGTGATCCCAAGTGCCTAAAATGATGTCGGGAAAAAGGGGTGCCGGACACTGTTGATTTCATCTAAAAAGCACGGAGAGAAGGTGATGACGTATTCAGATTTAGCCTGCGGCGCTTGAGGCATTTTTAGCTTAGGCACTCGATTTTTGGTTTTCGCATTTCCTCCTGATGTCTGGATCAAAAATGATCCGCGTCATTTTCAAGATGATTTAGCTGTCCGCCGGGGCCGGCTCCAGGATGTGCGGCGTAATAAAAATCAGCAGATCCTCGAGCCGATCATCGGAGCTCTTGCGTTTAAACAGGTAGCCCAGCCCGGGAATGTCCTCCAGATACGGCACACCGGTATCAGCGCTGGCGGAGGTTTCTTCGTTCAAACCGCCGATGACGATCGTCTGTCCATTCAACTGAATCACGTTGGTTTCGGCTTTTTTGGTAATAATTGGGGGGTTACCCTGGACACTTCTCGAAAAATCGGCTTCATCTTTATGCACATTGATATACATTTTAAGGGTTGTATCATTGATCACATGAGGCTTGACTTCCAATCTCAAGACCGCATCTTTAAATTCAATTTTGACCTCTCCGTCTTCTACGCTCTGATAAGGGATCTCCTCACCGCTTTCAATATAAGCCATCTGGTTGTCCAGGGTCGTTATCGAGGGGCTGGACAGGATGTTGAGCTTGCCTTTGTCCTGCAGGGCTGAGAGCTGGGCGGATAAAAGGATGTTTCCAACGTTCTGATAGAGGAGTCCCAGCGAAAAAGGTGAAAAGCCGCTCAGCGCTTGGGCCGGCAAATTGACCACATCACCGGCACTGGGGTTGACGGGCGTATCGACATCCCCTGAGAGGGGTTGTCCCTGATTGCCGAAGCCGAAGCCGGTCTTTTGGTCGCTGCCTGTTTTAAAAACGCCGCCCCACTGGATGCCCAGTTCACGGGCAACATCCTTGTTGGCTTCAACGATATAGGCTTCGATCATCACCTGGGGTGTTGGCTGGTCCAGCTGGTCGATAACGGCAATAATGTTTTTCATGTCGCTGCGGATGGCCTGGATGATCAGGGAGTTGGTATGGCTGTCAACCAGGATGGAGCCGACGGGGTTGCCGTCCTTATCGGCGGTCAAAAATTTTTCCAGGTTTTCCTTTAAATCATCAGCTGTGGCATATCGAATCGGTACAATACGGGTCAGGGGCTGCGCGGTCAGCGTTAATTCCCGCTGGCGTGCCTGGCGCTTGAGGTCTTCCTCCATATCATCGGCGGTCATGACGCGGATGATATCTCCTTCCCAGGCGTAGCTCAGACCCTGGGTGCGCAGGATACCCATAAACACCTGGTTCCAGGGTGCCTGGGTGATATTGATGTTGATCTTACCGCCAACCGCCTGACTGACAATAATATTCTGATCCGAGGCACGGGCCAATGCACGCAACACCACCGACACGTCAATGTCAGTCATCTTGAGGCTGATTTTGCGGGTGGGCAGCGGCTTTTCGTCGACCTCATCAATTTTAATTGATTTGGGCGTTACTTTGGGCTTGATGATGGCCGGCAGCTCACTTCTCGGTTTGGGTTTGCCCGGCGAATACCCTTTGGATGTTTCTGCCTTGGTTCTCCATTCATCAAAGAATGGATCCTGTTTCTCCAGTTTGGGGCTGGCACAACCGCCGATCAACAAAAAGGAGATAACCACTGCAACGATGATGCGCCCTATCCTGTTTTTTTGTTGGCCTCTGTTCATAAGTTCTCACCCTGATGGTTATTCTTCCAGTGGAAAAATAAACTTCTTATTGCTACCGTCTGTAGAAACAATGACGACCTTACTTGGCGTAACACTGCTGACCTTATAGCCGCCCTCTTGAAGCTGATCTCCGGGGGCATATTCATAGCCGTTAATAATAGCAAGCCGCCTATCGCCCATTTGCATAAAACCCGTATACGTGAAATTTGGACGCGGACTTGCTGCCTGGATCACTTGCTTTTTCCGATCTATTTCATCCTGGGGCCTGTCGGTTAATTCGGCTGCTATCAGCGGGTCCTGCTTCCACTGGGTTTCGGCCCGTGAAATGATGTATTTATCTTCTTTCGACAGTCCTGCCCTGGATGCTTCGGCTACCTTGGTGATGAAGGCGTTTAGATTTTCCAGCTGAACAGCTGAGCTAACGACTGCCGTCTGTGTGAGGCTGCTATTACCTTTGCCTTCAAAGAAAAGGGCATAGATGCCGTAAACAACCGCGAGCAGCATTAAGCCGACTATTATTTTTTCCCGTTGGGTCATAATTCGCGTTTCATGTTGTGCGATTCGTGTTGCGCGCTGCGTTCCGGTTGACGCGCGCAACGCGTAACCCGCTATTCCTGCGCCATCCAGAGTTTAATGTCAAGTTCTCTGGTCGATTGCAGCGGTCGTATGTTAATTTCCTCGATGTGCTCCAGAGAAGGAATCGAGCCCAGATCAACTAAAAATTCACGAAATTTATAGAAATCGCCGTTGAGTCGAAGTTGCATCGATAGATAACCGGTATCCTGCACCATCGAACCGACATCGGTTTTAATTTCTTCTAATTTTAAGTTGTGACGCGCAGCGATCTCCTGAAAAACGTTTGAGATGGTATTGATACTTCCATAGGTCAATTTTGTGCGTTCCGGCACAGGTAAATCCGATGGCGGCGCCATCTTTGAGCGTTTGAGCAGGCTTTGAAAAACCGGTGTCAGTATGCGCTGCTCTTCCATGCGCGCGTTCAGTTTCGAGATCTCCTGGTCCAATTCTTTAGATGATTTTTCTGACGGCAGGATGATCAGCAACATAAAAGTTAAAATGCCCACCACGCATATGACTAGTATCAGCATGCTCTGGGTTAGTGGTTTTTTCGTTATCCTATCTACCATTTTGTATTTCTTCTTTGTAGGGTTCGCCGCGTGACCGACTATACCAGATCCAATTGAGCTTTAAACCGCAATACCTCGTTGTTTCCTGAATACTCAAATGATTTGCTGCTGATATTCGGCTGGTCAAATAAGGGAGAATTCTTTAACTCCATTAAATAGCCGGCCAGAGTCGATTCCAGCGTGAGACGATCTCCCTGGATAATACCTTCCACAATCAGAACTTTTGAGTTTTTTGTCGGGGCCACTTTTTTTCCCTTGGCCTTCTCCGGCGGTGTCTTTATCGGTAACGGCCCCAGTTGTGTCGATAAGCTCAGCAAACGAACGTTGGGCGGCGTCAGATCCACAACTTCACTGATCACGGCAAGATTTAAATATTTTTGGCCGATAGCCCTGTCGGATTTGTTTTTCTGGCGAATCTGCTCAACCAGTTTGAGTATCAAATTTTGATCGACCCGCAGGGTATACTGCTCCAACTGATTGGCCAATTGCTGCTTTCGAGTTTCTTTTTCCCGTATATCCCGCTCCTGCCAGAACGAAAATCCGACACAGGCAATCATCAGAATTGCAAAGAGCGCGAACACGCCGCGGTTGATCAGCTGATTACGATCGGCCTTGTGCTTGTCCTTATAAGTGAATAAGAAGTTGGGTGTTCTTGAATTATCCGCCAGTCCCATTCCCATCGCCGGTGCAAAGGAGCTCTGTTCGGATACGGAATCCGGAATCGGCACCTGGGGCAGAAAGTTGGAGCTGGCCTGAAACGGATTTAATATTTCCGTGGGCATCCCCAGCTCTTCGCCGATATAATTCAGGATGCGTTGATGCGGTGTTGCGCCGCTGGAAATATATATTTTGCCGATTTTGGCATTTTCAAAATTCAGGGCGTAATGACGAATGGTGCGCTCCACCTGCCGCACCAGTCGCTCCAGAGCCGGCTGGATCATCTGAAACACCTTGTTTTCATCGATGTCCAGTTTTTGCGATTTAGCCACGCCGGCGCCCGGCTCGCGAAGATATCCGAAGAAATATTCCTGGGCTGATTTCAGATCGAATTTCAGCTTTTTCTTAACGGCCCGAATCCGGCCGACATCCTCATCAGGCGATTTAACCAGGGAAAGACCTTTACGCACTCCCCCGATTTCCTTTTGCAGGGACTCCATCATCGTTCGCACACCGGCCTTAATGCCCCTCGACAGCGTTAAATTGCCCTTATGAAAAATATCAATGCGCGACCAGTCCCGCCCGATATACAGGCTGGCGACATACTCATCCATGGCCTCGACCCGTCGCGTTCGCATCAGGGTCTGAAACGCAAAAGGGACGATGGATATGCCCGACAATGGAAATCCAGCCTTGGCAAACATATCTCTCAAGGCCAGAACTTCATCTCGCGGAACGGTGTAGGCGAGCACATCCATTTTAACCGGTTGTTCATCCTCAACCTCACCGAGAATTTCAAAATCAAAAAGCTTTTCGTCCTCATCAAAAGCCGACTCTCTTTGATAGGTCCAATAGATGGCGTTGGGCACCTGCCGTGCAGAGACTTTAGGGATGCGGAATTGGCGGGTTTCCACCCGGGCTGAAGAGATGGTGCACCACATGTCGGCGTTTCTGTTCGATCCGCAGAACTCTTCGAGGGTGGGTCTTAAAAACCGGTAAAATTCTGGATTTTCTCTGGGGATTTCCGGATCAAACGGCACCCGGGCATATTCGATTAACTCATGGCTTTGGTCCGATGTGTGTTTCAGCTTTACCAGCTTTAAATCATCATAACCAATATCCACCCCGATGGTGACGTTCTTTCCGAATCCAATGATACTGCGAGCAAAGGACTTGGGGCTGCGGCCAGGTCTTTGTGTCGGTTCGCCGGCGTCTTCCAAATCTACTTCGCTGTCAGTGCGGATCAGCTCGAGAAGTCTCTCTGTTGAAGAAATCTCAGTATGTTTGGCCAAAGCTGCTCTCCCCCTGAAAAATAAAAGCGGGTAAACCCGGTATGCTGATAGATCCGATACGGGTTAAGGCTGCACTATCTTACGATCGTATCCGTCCAACGTTCGGCCGCTGCCGGATTTATGATGTCGGCAACCGGCATCCATTTTGGATATATCACAACCAAAACGGCACATGCGTTTCCGTTTTTGGGCATCGTGTAGAATGCGCCCAATTCGTGCAGCCGCGCCTGTCTGTAACGTCTACCGCTAGATCAGCTCGACTACCCGCGGATTCGTCGTGCCGATTGAGTCTTTGTGCTTGATTTATGTCGCATCAATTATTGACGGAAAATAAGTAACTACACAAATTAATTCATAAAATTTGCTTTTTGTCAAGGATTAACGCTTCTGTCTAATCGGTTTTTTGCAGCCAGCAGCAGGCCCGGACGCGATGTTTTTCCAACCGCAGTATCGGGGCCAGGACGCGCCAAAATAAGTGCGACTCTATCAAAAAAACAGGTAATTTCCAAGTTTTATCTGTTACTGAAAAAATTTTACAGGCTGTTACCGGATTATAGCCCCCACTTCCAATGAGGATACCCCTGGCCGCTACCGCTGTTTCGGGTGATTGCGATTCAATGCTTTTGAATGCTCAGAGTCCGTCGATTGCAACGGATATTACAATTTATGTAGCATCGAAATTTCAAAATGTGAAATATTTTCGTCATCCGCTCGCCCGGACCGTCAGGTTAAAATAGATCAGAAATAACGGTTTTCATCCATTTAAGTGACGGGCATTTTATGACGCGGGTATGAAGCGTTTATCCTTTCTTTGATTTGGTGATATCGCCACGGCGCTCACACACAAAGTCTACTTTCTAATCTGACGGGATTTTGTAGCGCGGTGTTTTGCGACGATCCTTGCTTTTGCGCCGATCTTCTCCGCTGCGCCTTTCAGGAAAATGCATGGTGTAAGAGTAGGTCCGACGATCCCCCCCGGAACGCCTTCCGCCGTTGTCGGTTGAGGTGAGGTTTTGTTTTTTCTCGTTTATCGTATTTCCCGTTTGAGATTCCATTTCAATCCTTTCACCATTAATGCTCACGAACAGATTCCCAGCGAAACAGAATGGGCATCTTTACCACAGTCAGCCAGCAGGTTCATATGAATCGATTTATATTAGATTGGCCCAATAAAATGTTGAGATGATTGCCGGGCTGTGTGTCCGTCTGTGAGTGACCCGTGAAATACTGCTTTGCGGACCGGCCTGAAGCAAGATGTCCCCAGAGTGGGTCTGTAGCGCTTACAAATGTCAACCTTCGATAACCTGCTAAAGCAATTTTTATTCCATATAACTTGATTTAGCCTGGAAAAAATGGGGCCGCCGGTTGTACCGTTTGAATTAATAGTAAGATCATAAGGATAGCCTTGCGCCTGTTAAGATTCAGATTTTTAAGATGCCCGGCAGGCGCGTCATTTGGGCGGTTAAAATAGGTATTGCCTTACCCAATGGTGTGTAAATGAATTCCACTAGGAATTCAAATGTTCAAAGGTTCAAGGGTCAAGGGTCAAGGGTTCAAGTTTAGTTTATGCTGGGAGGCTGAAAGGCTTTAAAAGCTCATAGCTGATAGCTCATTGCTCATAGATAGGGGCTGAGAGGCTGGAAAGCTCGGAGGCCTGGAAGTTATAAAGCCGAGACCAAGAAATTAGGGACACGGATGAACGCAGATACACGCAGATAAATAAAGATAAATTAAAAAATTTAATCTGTGATTATCTGTGAAAATCTGAGCAGATCTGTGTCCTGACAAAATGTTCGTAACTCATAGATAGGGGCTGAAAGGCCGGTAGGCTTAAAAGC
>CAZJHF010000090.1:0-7031 GCA_964545505.1 uncultured Desulfobacterales bacterium
GTATCCTTGTAAGGATCGCCGACGGTATCGCCGGTAACCGCCGCCTTGTGCGCGTCACTGCCTTTGCCGCCAAGGTGACCGTCTTCGATGTATTTTTTAGCATTGTCCCAGGCCGCTCCACCGGTGGTCATGGAAATGGCTACAAATACACCGGTGATAATACTGCCGATCAACAGACCGCCCAGGGCAATTTTACCCAGCAGAAATCCGACCAGCACCGGTGCGACAACCGGCAGCAAGGCCGGAAGGAGCATTTCTTTTAAGGCGAACTTGGTGACGATGTCGACACATGCGCCGTAATCCGGTTTGGCCGTGCCTTCCATAATTCCCGGAATTTCACGGAATTGGCGTCGGACCTCATCCACCACGGCTCCGCCGGCTTTACCGACGGCATTCATGGCAATCGAGGCAAACAGATACGGCAGCAGGCCGCCGATAAACAGGCCGATGATCACTTTGACATTGCTCAGGTCAAAACTCAACGCCTCGCCCCCGCCATGCAGTGCAAATTCCTGGGTGTAGGCCGCAAACAACACCAGAGCCGCCAGACCGGCTGACCCGATGGCATACCCTTTGGTGACAGCCTTGGTGGTGTTGCCGACCGCATCCAGCGGATCGGTGATCGCGCGTACGCTCTCATCCATTTCCGCCATTTCAGCGATACCGCCGGCGTTGTCGGTAATCGGACCGTAAGCATCGATGGCAATTACCATCCCGGTCATCGAAAGCATCGACATGGCGGCCATGGCAATGCCGTATAGTCCGGCAAAATAATGAGCAACACCGATGGCAGCACAGATGGCCAGTACCGGCGCAGCGGTGGACTGCATGCTGACGCCCAGCCCGGCAATGATATTGGTACCGTGCCCGGTGGTCGACGCATTGGCCACTGCTTTTACCGGGCCGTAAATCCCCGTGTAGTATTCGGTGATGATAACGATCAAAACGGTCAGCACCAGACCCACCAGGGTGGAATAGTAAATCGACAACATGGGAATTTCAGGAATTCCGCCCATCAGTTGCCGGGTGGCAAAGAAAAAGGCAACACCCGCCAGGATAGCAGAGCCGAACATCCCTTTGTAAAGGGCGCCCATAATATACTCACCGCTGCCCAGTCGAACAAAGAAAACCGCGATCATGGACGCGACGATGGAAATAGCGCCCAGCACCAGCGGAAATTCCGTGGCAATGGCAACCTGGGGATAAAGCAGGTTGCCCAGCAGCATGGCCGCAACCGCAGTGACGGCGTAGGTTTCGAAAAGATCAGCCGCCATACCGGCACAGTCGCCCACATTGTCACCAACATTATCGGCGATGGTTGCCGGGTTGCGGGGGTCGTCTTCGGGAATTCCAGCTTCGACCTTACCCACCAGGTCGGCTCCGACATCGGCACCTTTGGTAAAGATGCCGCCGCCCAGCCGCGCAAAGATCGAAATCAGGCTGCCGCCGAAACCCAGGGCCACCAGCGCGATAACGGCATCTCGGCTCGGAGTTCCCAATTTGAGCAGTATGGCATAGTAACCGGCCACAGAGGTCAGCGCCAGACCGGCGACGATCATACCGGTCACCGAACCGCCTTTAAAAGCCATGGACAGAGCTTTGGCCAGGCCCGCTTTGGCCGCTTCTGCAGTGCGCACGTTGGCCAGAACCGATACGCGCATGCCGATATAGCCCGCCAGAAAAGAAGCGATGGCCCCGAGCAAGAAACCGATTGCGGTTTTTGCCCCCAGTGTAAAAAAGATGATTCCAAAGATAATGATACCGGCAATACCCATGCTCTTCAGCTGTCGATTCAGATAGGCAATGGCACCTTCTTTAATCGCATTGGCGATTTCCTGCATTTTTTCACTTCCGGCCGGCGCGCCTTTTACCATAACCGCAAGAATGATCGAAAACAGCACTCCTGCGGCACCCACCAGTGTACAAATTAACGGTAAATGATTCATCCTCTCCTCCATTCGAAATGTTAACGTTTAGCATTTTATCATATTTTTTCGTTAAACCGATTCATAGCTGCTTTGGGCCCTTCCGTCAGAACCGTTACCACTGCATCCCGCGCTCGATTTAAAATTCCGTCCAAAAGCTTTGATTCATCGTCGTAAAAGGGTCCCAGAACATGATCTGAAACATTGCTTGACGTCTCGGAACGTCCAACACCGATACGCAGACGCACAAATGAGTCTTCGCCAATCGCTTGGATAATCGATTTTAGGCCCTTGTGTCCGCCATGCCCTCCTTTCTCTTTTATTTTTAATCTTCCGAAAGCAAGGTCGATGTCGTCGTGAACTACGATCAAATCCCTGCTGTCTATTTTGTAATATGCAGCCAGTTTCTGTACCGGCCAGCCGCTGCGATTCATAAAAGCCATCGGTTTGGCCAGCATGACCGTCAGGTCTTCGATGGCGCCGCGCCCGTAACGCACGTCGAACTTGTCTTTATTGACGGAGATGCCAAATTCTCCGCCGAGTTTATCGATCACCATAAACCCGACATTGTGACGTGTGTTTTCGTATGAGGTCCCGGGGTTGCCCAGGCCGACAATCAGACGCAAATGTAACAAACGGTTGTTAACCTCCCGTTTAAGAGCCTATCAGAACTTGGGTCGCAGTGCCGGTTTCGACGGCGCCGGCATTGAGAGCTGCAGCAGAATATCCGACTCTGCGGGTCGCTAATCCCCTTTTGACGCTTCTTCAGCAGGCGCTTCTTCGCCCTCGGCTGCTTCCTGGTCACCTTCTTCATCCACCTCTTCACCTTCTTCCAGCTCCTCTTCCTCGACGACTTCTTCTTCAAGTTTGGGTGCCAGAATGGTGATGACCGTGAAATCAACATCCTCGGGCAATTCAACATCGCCGGGCAAGGCAACTTCGTTGATATGAATCGAGCCACCGATTTCAAGTTGGCTGATATCGACCTCGATGGCTTCCGGGATGGCGGTCGGCAGGCAAAAGACCTCTATCTCGCGGCGGACGATCTGTAAAATGCCGCCGTCTTCCACACCCTGAGATTTGCCGGTTAGCGTAACCGGAATCATGGCATTTATCTTGCGCATCAGATCGACCTCGTAAAAATCGACATGCAGATATTGTCCGGTTACCGGGTGGGTCTGTAATTCCTTGACCATGGCGGAGCGCGCGCCGGTTTGGCCGTCTTTAATCTCCAATTTCAGTAAAACGGAACCAATACTGGATTTTTTGATAATTTGCTCGAATTCCTTGTTATCAATCGATAACATGATCGCATCGGTCTTTGGTCCATATAATATGGCCGGAACGCGACCTTCGCGACGCAGCACACGCGCAGGACCATTGCCGGTTGTTTTTCTAACCTGTGCTTCTAAATTAATTTGTTCCAATGATTTAACCTCCTCTAAACAAATAATGATGTTACCGAATCACCCCGATAACTGCGAATGATGGCTTCACCCACAAGCTCCGATATTGAGATGACGACAATTTTCCCGCAGGCAAGCGCATTTTCGCGTAATGGTACGGTGTCGGTGACCACCAGGCTTTTCAAAACCGAGGCCGAAATCCGATCGATGGCCGGCCCGGAGAGAACGGCATGGGCACAGCAGGCATGGATTTCTTTGGCTCCATTTTCCTTGAGCCCCTCGGCGGCCTCGGTCAGCGTCCCCGCTGTATCGGCCATGTCATCCAGGATTACCGCTGTCTTATCCTTTACATCGCCGATGACGGCCATGGCCTTGGCCTGATTGGGAGCCGATCGCCGTTTATCCACGATGGCCAGATCGGCATTCAGCCGTTTGGCAAAAGCTCGTGCTCTTTCAACCCCGCCCGCATCCGGTGAAACGATCACCAGATTGCCATTAAAATTTTTACCAATGTATTCGATCAAAAGTGGTGCGGCAAAAATGTTATCCACGGGAATGTCGAAAAACCCCTGAATCTGGCCGGCGTGCAGGTCCATTGTAATAACGCGGTTCGCACCGGCAACGGCCAGCATATTTGCAACCAGCTTGGCGCTGATGGGAACCCGCGGGGCGACTTTTTTGTCCTGCCTGGCATAACCAAAATAGGGCACCACCGCGGTGATCCTGTTTGCCGATGAACGCTTCATGGCATCAATCATTAACAGCAACTCGACCAAGTGATCATTGACCGGAGCACAGGTGGACTGAATGATAAAAACATCTTTTGATCGAACGTTTTCATCGATTTCAATTTGAATTTCACCGTCGCTAAAGGTTTTTACCTGTGCACTTCCCAGCGATAGGTTCAAATATTCACAAATTTTATTGGCCAGCTCAGGGGTCGAGTTGCCTGAAAAAATTGAAATACCTTCCATTGCTCCATCCGCTATCTAAATCAGGATTTATGCGTCTTTGGCCCAAATATTTAAAAAGCAAAGATCGGACAATTTAATATTGAATATTGAATATTGAATATTAAAGGAATCTTACCTTTTTTTTAATGCTGATAGATGTTGAGTTGGTAATACCAACTGAATCTACATGATTTACCGAAGCGGGTAATTTACAATATTCAATTTTCAATTCAAATGGCTGGGGCGGGAGGATTCGAACCTCCGAATGCAGGGACCAAAACCCTGTGCCTTGCCTCTTGGCGACGCCCCAAAACCGTGGATGGCAGAATCAGGTACGCTGCATCATATAACGAACACCCATTTGAGTCATTCAAATATCGATCAGTTTGGTGTCAGGTTTAGGGATCGGATCAGCCAAGAACATCTGTATATCCTTGAGTTCCGCATCACAGCTCAATGCCTGTTTGGCCGATTTTGCCGTATCAATATCATTGAACAACCCGAAAACCGTCGGACCGCTGCCACTCATCAGCGCACCGATTGCTCCGTGGGCCAGCAACTTTTCCTTGAGCATACCAATTTCAGGATGTTTGTTAGCGGTAACCGTTTCCAGATCATTGGTTAAATGGCGCGCGGGTTCGAACCGGGTTAGCTTTAAATGAGTGCTTGTAGGTTTTTTTTCATCTTTTGTCAACGTTAAATTAAGATTTTGATAAATCTCGGCGGTTGAAACGCTAATTTCCGGATATAACAATAAAAAATGATACGGTAATTCGCCTTCAAAATGATCTAAAACGTCCCCGATGCCGGTGGCAATCGCCGGTTTTTGAAATATAAAAAAAGGGACATCAGCGCCGAGCGCCAGACCCATTTCCATCAGCTGGGCGCGGCTAAAAGGGTTTTCGCAGACCGTATTCAATGCCAGCAGAACACTGGCGGCATTTCCGCTGCCCCCGCCCAGACCGGCGGCTACCGGAATGTTTTTCGTCAGACGGATGTCAATGCCACGGGATGATCCCAGCTTCTGCTGAAACAAACAGGCTGCGCGGTGCGCCAGATTGGTGGCGTCAGAAGGTACGTCAGGGTGCGAGCACTCAAGTGTAATCGTATTTCCGGTGTCGATGTGCAGCAAGATCTCATCGAAAAGGGTGATGCAGCACATTAACGAAAACAATTCATGGTACCCGTCGGGCCGTTTGCCGCGCACATGCAAGAACAGGTTAATTTTGGCCGGTGACAAGATCTTCATAGCGCTTCGCTTGGGTTCAGGGTTCCGAGGTTCAGGGTTCAAAGGTTCAGGGTTTCGAGTTAGGGGCTCAGGCTTCGATTCGAATACTGCTCTATTTTCTGATTTTCATCTTTCCGCTGACATCTGTCATCTGGTTTCTGTTGTCCAGCCTCTGAACCCTTGAACGTTGAACCTTGGAACCATAGAGCTGGAGGGATGATATCGAAGGTAAGTTTACGAATATCGAATCCTTAGAACCATTTGAACGGTTGAGCGTCCTACTGCTTTTCCTTTACATACATGATCCGCAGATCGTAAAGAATATTTTTGAGTAAGTTTCCCTCTTCCTCGCTCAAATTACCGGCGGTTTTCTCCTGCAGCATGCTAAGGATATCAATGGTTTGCTTGGCCATCGGTAGATTTTTAGTTTTTTGGCCGGTGGTGGGGTCTTCAATAGCGCCAAGCTGCAACAGCACGGACGCATTTAAGGATGCCACAAATGTAGCGAAGTTAATTTCCGGGAACTGAGGTGGTGGTTCCGGTTGTTGCTCGCCTGCTGCTTCTGAAGCTTCCGGGGAATCGGATTCCTGATCTTCTTCTGCGGCCGGTGTTTCCTTTTCTTCAGTTTCGGCCTCATCAAGATTTTCCCCTGCAAATATACGGCGATCCTTTACAACAAAATCCTTTTTTTCATCTTTTTCCTCTGCCATCTTTGACCTCCCTGTAGGTGTCTTAAATCAGGTAACTGTCCTGATTTTTGGGGTTACATCATATGAAGCCGGGGTATTTTGTCAAGACTTTAGCTGCATTCGGATTTCAGCTTCTGATTCATTTTGATTTAATATTCAGGTCATACCTGGATATTGCATGCTTCGCATTAATTTTTATGCAAGATTCAGGTGTTATATGTCCCCGAAAGCATATTTACTGATCAACTCTTCAATATCAAGCGCTGATTCAGTTTCAGTTATGGTATCCTCCGGTTCCAGGACCTCATCTGATCCACCCGGAGACAGCTTGATATATTTATCTCCGATTAGACCGGATGTTTTGACCGACGCCACGACATCATCGCTCAGGACGATATTCTTTTGAATTTTCAAGCGCACCATGGCCACATTGTCTTTGGAATCCAGCGATATCGAATCGACCTGCCCGATCTCTACTCCGGCTATTTCCACCTGGGCCCCGGCTTTCAGGCCTGTGACCGATAGAAATCTGGCATTGAGGAAATAGTGCTCGTCACCGAGCAATTTCATTTTCCCGAGTTGAATTGTCAAATATCCAACACAGATCAGCCCGATGATGACAAATATGCCCACGCCTAACTCAACCGATCCTTTTTTCATTATGCCTCCATTATTCAGGTTCTGCGTTCTGCGTTCCAAGGTTCAGAGGTTAGATAACAGAAAACAGATGTCAGAGGAAAGATGAAAACCAGAATACAATGCAACTCTATAGTCAAGGCCGGAAATTTCATTCAGAGACCTAAACCCTTGAACCTCTGAACTCTGAACCT
>CAZJHF010000090.1:7131-11702 GCA_964545505.1 uncultured Desulfobacterales bacterium
CTCTGAACCTTTGAACCCTGAACCTATATCTGACATTCCCAGAATATATTTTGCTGTTTGGCCACATCTGCCAGCATGGTTTCGATTTGACTGTCTTTTTGAGCCTGGGCAATTCCGGCGGCCACGGCAAAACACAGTCCTTTGCCGGTTTCTGCTACACCCAATATGGCATCTGTGTCCAGGTTGCGCGAAAGTTTATCGCAAAATTCGCCGGCCTGATCCGAATCGGTATCCGGCAAAACCACCATGATCTTATTCATGTCATAGCGAAAACAGGTGTCCGTGATGTAAATATTGTGTTTCACAAAATTGGCAAAATTTCTCAAAGCGGTTTGTCCGGCCACATGACCGGCAATTCGGTCGACATCCTCCAGGTTCTCAACCGACAGCAAAACAATCGAAAAAGGTCGCGAATGGCGTTGCAGCCGAAACATTTCCCGGGCCAGGCGCTTCTGTCCCTGAGATCGCGAAGCAACGCCGGTCAATTCGTCATGCGGGCTTTCCAGTCCCCGGATAAAATTGCGCACCACCGGATCGCTGGTCTGCTGCAGCTCATCCGGTGTGCCCTCGAAGCGGATCCGGCCTTGATCAAGCATGGCCACCCGCTGCGAAATAAAGAACACATCGGGGATTTCATGGCTGACAATGATACCGGTGAAACCAAATCGTTGCTGATAGTCGGATATCATACTGTGGACGGCTGTTTTTCGAATCGGATCAAGCCCTGTAGTGGGCTCGTCAAACAGTACAATCTCCGGATCGGTGACCAGGGCCCGGGCCAGGGCCACCCGTTTTTTCATTCCACCGGAAAGCTGAGCCGGATATTTGTGCTCAATCTCATATAAATCCAGTTGATTCAGTTTGGCCTGGACCTGTTCCTTGACTTTTGCCTCATTATGATGGGTATTTTCCACCAGCGGCAAAGCGACATTTTCAGCGACGTTCAGAAAATCAAACAGAGCCGTGTCCTGGAACACATAACTGAATTTTTGTTTGAGCGCCTTGCGCGCATCCTTTTTCATGGTGGCCAGTGGCCTTCCGTCGAAAAGCACCTGACCGGAATCCGGCTGCAACAGACCGATGATATGTTTGAGCAAGACGCTTTTACCCGTGCCACTCTGACCGATAATCGAGGTGATTTGACCGCGATAAATGCTTAAATTTACGCCATCAAGCACACGGACGTCTGCGAAATTCTTGGTTGCATTTTTTATTTGGATAAGCGGTTGATCCATTAGAATGAAATATTTTACCCTAATTAAAATTTGGAACGCTCAATTTAGATCCTGATTTGAGCGCTTGTCAAGGTTGCCGTAGCTACACGAACGCTCAATTTAAGCTCTGAGTTGAGCGCTTGTCAAGGTTGCCGTAGCTACGCGGCAGATGGCGTTCCGCTATAGTGTACTATGCGGAACGCCGTCTAACACAGTAGATGCGGTAAGATCGCCAAGCCCGCAGGGTTTTAAATTAAAAATATTCAAAATGATAGCATTCCATAAAATTAAAAAGTGTCGTCCATATTTTTAATTTGAAACGCTCAATTTAGGTCATAGTAAGAAAGTGGTCAGCGCATAATCCGCGATTAACACCAGAACACAGGAAAGCACAACCGCCGATGTGGTCGATTGGCTGACACCCTTGGCGCCGAATTCGGCCCGTGTATGGGTGTAAAATCCCTGATAGCAGCAAATGGATACTACAATCACAGCGAAAACAAGCGACTTCACAAAACCGCCGCTAACATCAACCATGGCAACGGATGTTTCAACCCGTGTAAAGTACAGGCCCGGGTTCAGCCCCAATAGCACGGAACCCGTTAGATAGCCCCCTAAAATACCGACCACGTCAAACAGGGCCGTTAAGAGTGGAAAGCTGATCAATGCCGCTGCGATTCGAGGGCTAACCAGAAATCGAATAGGATCGATGTCCATGGTTTCAAGGGCATCAATTTGTTCGGATATGCGCATAATTCCAATCTCGGCCGCCATCGCCGATCCGGCCCTGGCGATGACCATAATTGCGGTCAGCACGGGCCCCATTTCGCGGATTAAAGACAGGGACACCGCCGAACCGAGAACGCCGGTGGAACCGTACTTGACCAGCAGATAATAACCTTGCAGCCCCAGCACCATTCCGGTAAACCCGCCGGTCAGGCAGATCACAAATATCGATTTCATACCGATAAAATAAATCTGCTGTAAAACCTTGTTAATCTGCAAAGGCATTGAAAAGATAAGCAAAAAACCTTTAAGGAAGAACAAAGCGATTCTCCCCAGATCCTGAATAAAGGTTATGGTATATTGACCCAGGGCAACCGTTGGATTTTTAAGGGCGGTGCGTAGCTGCATGATGTCGTCCTGTTTGGATAAACATTTATAGTGGTTGTCAAAAAAACGTTCCGATAGCGGAACGCTTTTTTGCTACAACACTTATGCCGCCATCTTTTTTTCGCAACATTAATATGACAAGTGGTATAAAATAGAAAGAAACATAGCAAAATGTGCATCAGGTTTCAAGAAACGAAGATCATTCCTGAATAAACGATTGTCCATTGACGCTTTAACTAAAAAAGGATAACCAAATCCGTTGAGCCGGTTTGCCGGTCGCCCGCTGGCCGGTTAACAATAAGATATCTGGCTGCTTGGTGTTGATGGGCTCAACGGGACAACAGGCTAAACCGTCTCAACCTGATAATAAATTTTGGAATTGTTGTCTGCCTCTGGCAGATTGGATCGATATTGACCTTAGCTTGCTTTTGAAGCCATGATCAGAGTTGAAAATGTTAGCAAAAGCTACGGCGAACTGAGCCTGTTTTCTGGCATCAGTTTTAGCCTCAGTCCCAGGGAACGACTCGGTGTCGTGGGGCGCAACGGCCATGGCAAAACCACCCTCTTCCGCATGATTCTGGGAAACGAAACGCCCGATGCGGGTACCGTCATTATTCCTAAAAACTACCGCATTGGATATGTCAGTCAAAAGCTGGAATTTCGACATCAAACGATATTAGACGAGGCCATTTCGGCGTTACCGATCATTGATGAAGCACAGCACTGGAAGGCAGAAAAAATCCTGGCCGGCCTGGGCTTTGGCCAGACCGAATTTCAAAAACCGCCGAAAGCTTTTTCCGGTGGATATCAGATCCGTCTGAACCTTGCCAAGGCATTGATTTCAGAGCCGGATCTTTTGTTACTCGATGAGCCCACCAACTTTTTGGATATTACCTCCATTCGCTGGATCGAACGCTTTCTGCAGCAATGGCCGCATGAAGTAATGCTTATTACCCATGACCGTAGCTTCATGGACAGAGTGGTCACACACACAATGGGGATCTATCGCCAGAAAGTGCGTAAAATCGAGGGCGAAACGTCCAAATATTATACCCAAATAGCTGCGGACGAAGCAATCTATGAGAAGACCCGCATGAAAGATGCCCGTCGCCGCAAAGAAATCGAGCAATTTATTACCCGCTTTAGAGCCAAGGCCCGGCAAGCCAATCTGGTTCAATCCCGCATCAAAACCCTGCAGAAAATGGGGAAAAAAGAGAAACTCGAGAAATTAAAAATATTGGATTTTTCTTTCAACAGCAGCCCATTTGAGGCCCGGTATCTGTTTAATGCACGCAACGTCAGTTTTGCCTACGAGAAACAAAGACTGTTAATTGATGATTTCAACATCAATGTGGCCGCCGGGGAACGTATCTGCATCGTGGGCCCTAACGGGAAAGGCAAATCGACCCTGTTGAGGCTGCTGGCCGGTCAGCTGCAAGCCGACGCGGGTCAGATTAAATATCATCCGGATGTTAAAAAAGGATACTTTGAACAGGGCAGTGTTAAAACCCTGGTTGATAACCGCACTGTGCTCGATGAGATCTTGATTTCAAATCCGGATGGTGATCAGCAGCTGGCCCGTAATGTCTGCGGGGCGATGATGTTTTCAGGAGATGATGCCCTGAAAAAAATCAGCATCCTTTCCGGCGGTGAAAAAAGCCGCGTGATGCTGGGCAAGCTTCTGATTTCGACAACAAATCTGCTGCTGCTGGATGAACCCACCAACCACCTTGATATGGAGTCCTGTGATGCCCTGCTGGCGGCCATCGATAATTTTAGCGGCACCGTCATCATGGTCACCCATAATGAGATGTTCCTGCACGCCCTTGCGCAACGCCTAATCGTATTTCAAGACGACCGGCTGGATATTTTTGACGGCAGTTATCAGCTTTTTTTGGACAAAGGGGGCTGGCAGGATAACGGCAGGACAAATAACACAGCTCAGATTACAGTCCCCAAAACAGCAGCACCACCAAAACGGACCAAAAAGGAGTTGCGGCAGCAAAGATCCGCCATCATCTCTGAGCGCTCGCAGATTCTGCGGCCGCTCCACAGGAAGGCGACTGCTATGGAAAGCGAAATTGAAAAAAAGGAAGCCGAACTCAACCGGCTGAATCAATCCATGCAGCAGGCCTCCCGCTCACAGAACGGAAAGCAGATCACAGAAATTTCGCGGGCCATTCATACCTGTCAGCAGACGATCGATCGTTTGTTTGAGCAACTGGAAGATGTGACAAGCGAAAT
>CAZJHF010000091.1:0-2825 GCA_964545505.1 uncultured Desulfobacterales bacterium
CGTTACGATGCAGTCGAGGGGCCGCAAATATTTACCAAACCGGTTACGATTACCAAATTTGAGCCCAAGGAGAGGAAATACTAAGATGCAGAGTCATTTTACGGTTTATCGATATGATCCCAACGCGGAGGAAAAACCACGCTACCAGGAATATGTGCTTGATGTCGAAGCGACCGACAAGATTTTGGATTGTTTGAACAAGATCAGGTGGGAACAGGATGCGACCCTGGCTTTTCGATCTTCCTGTGCCCACGGGATCTGCGGCTCTGATGCCCTGATGATCAACGGCCGCATAGAGCTGGCCTGCCAGAAATTGGTGCGTGATTTTAAATCTGGCAATAATTTTGTGATCGAACCGCTGCCGCTGTTTGATGTGGTCAAAGACTTAATTGTTGATCTGGAGCCTTTTTTCGAAAAATACCGTCAGGTGCAGCCGTATTTGAAGCCCGGAAAAAATACATCAGGGAAAGAGTTTATCCAGGAGGCTGAAAATCAGGAGTTTATCGAGCCGGCGTTGCGGTGCATTTTATGCGCCTCCTGCACTGCCGGTTGTCCGATTAACCGGGCCAATCCGGATTATCTGGGCCCGGCCGCGTTGTTGCGAGCTTTTCGCTATATATTTGATTCGCGCGATTCCACCACAGAAGATCGTCTGGAAAAAATTGACGCTGATGACGGTGTTTGGGGCTGTAGAACCATGTGGTCGTGCACCGAGGTCTGCCCTAAAGAAATTCCGATTACAAAATGTCTGGGGCAGATCAAACGAGCCGTTATGCAGAAAAAAAAGGGAGGTTGATATGGCGCAGAAAAATTTGCTGGCCGGGTTTTCTTTTTTTTCCGATGTCGAACCAGAAACATTGGAAGCCATTGCCCAAAAGGGCGAAGTTTTAGAGTTTAAACCGCAGGATGTCATTTTTAAAGTAGACCAGCCGGCAACGCATTTTTATGGTCTTCTGGAAGGCGAAGTCGATCTGATTCTTATATTTAAGGACCGGGTTTTAAAAACGGATATCGAATACGAAGAGGCCATTCAGGCCACCATTGTCGATGAGGAAAAGGAAATCATTGTCGATACGGTTGCCGACGGTCAGGTGTTTGGATGGGCTTCGGTTGTCGGGCCTTCAAAACGCACCGTTAATGCCGAGTGCTCGCAAGCCTGCCGCGTTATTGCGATACCGGCTGACGGGCTGAAAGCCATGTTTGATAAAGACCACACCCTGGGCTATACCATTATGAATCGCCTGTGCGACATTATCGCCAAACGACTTCGCAACCGGACCGATAAATTGATTGAGGCGTGGGGGGAGGCTTTTGATATCGGCTCCATTTAGCGTGAATTTATGAACGCTAAGTCGGTCATGTCATTTTCTGACAGGCGCTATGATTGGCAAGTTGCCAGCGGCCCGATATTTGTGATGAGACCAGCACTATCACTTAACTCAAAAGTCTGGATGCCAATCACCCCAAATATCAGGCCGCGACCTACCGCTGGGGTTATCAACGGCATAGCGCCTGTCAGAAAAAAACATGACCTTTTGAGACATTGAGCCTTCTCAAAAGCAGGCATTGGCGTGAATTTTTGCTGGCTAACGGGCACAACGGCTAACGGGCTCAATCGCTAAACAGTTCGCTCAGTGCGCGAAACTTGATTGTCTGGGAGTGAACCCATAAAGAAATAGGAGGGGCACCATGAAAGCATTGTACTTTGAAGAACATGGTGAGTTGGATGTCATCCAATACGGGGATGTGCCGGAACCGGAACCCGGGCCCGGGCAGGTTAAGGTGCGGGTGCGGGCAACGGCTTTAAATTATCTGGACATCTGGGTGCGGCGCGGTTGGCCTGGATTAAAGCTTGAAATGCCCCACTGGTGCGGTGCCGATGTGGCCGGTGAGGTTGCTGAACTCGGAGAGGGTGTTACCGAATGGCAGGTGGGGCAGCGGGTTGTGGGAGATCCGGGAATCAATTTATTTGAAGATGAATTTACCGCCCGGGGAGAAGATTGCCTGAGTCCAGGCTATCATGTACTTGGCGAACATCAGCGCGGCGGTGCTGCCGAATACGTGGTCTTGCCGGCCAAAGGTCTGGCGGCCATGCCAGACGATGTGGATTACCCGGAAGCGGCTGCCCCCCTCCTTGTGACCCTCACCGCCTGGCGCATGCTCATCCACCGCGCAGGGTTGCGGGCCGGTGAATCCGTGCTGGTGGTAGGTTCAGGCGGCGGCGTCAACAGCATGTCCATCCAGCTGGCCAAACTTGCCGGGGCATTCGTCTACGCGGTAGCCAGCAATGATCAAAAAGCGCAACTGGCCAAAGAATTGGGCGCCGATGTCGTATTGGATCGTTCGCAGGTCGACTGGGGCCGAGAGATTTATAAACTGACCGAAAAGCGCGGTGTGGAGGTGGTCGTTGATAATGTGGGCAAGGCCACGCTGACCGCCAGCATGCAGGCGCTGGCACGCGGCGGGCGCATCGTCATTGTGGGCAACACCAGCGGACCTCAAACAGAAATCGATATCCGCTTTATTTTCGGCAAACAGATCAGTCTGATCGGCAGCACCATGGGAAGTCATCAGGATTTTAAAGATGTGGTGGGCATGCTCTGGGCAGGCAAACTTAAACCCGTGATCGATAGCGTGATGCCATTGAGCGAAGGGCGCACTGCATACGAAAAAATGGAAAGTGGGGAGCTGCTGGGGAAGATTGTTCTCACTCCTTAATCTTTTTTGGTTTCAAGTCATCCAGATTTTGGCGGCAAATTAGAAAGCCAGTGGTTCGTTGTCCGTGGTCCGTTGTTAGGGAGTTCATCAAACTCTGCGAAGCACAC